>NZ_DASZBA010000072.1:0-12083 GCF_035944575.1 Noviherbaspirillum sp. | reverse complement strand
GCCAGTTCGAAGGGCAGGCCGGATGTGCTCGGTCCGCCCGTCCCAATCGGCTTGGTTTCCACTTTCGCTGCCTTGGCCGGCGGCGTATCGCTATAAGTGATTTTTCCGTCCGGCCCGACCGACTTGTACAACTGCGCGTGGACGCTCGCCGAAAACAACATAATCAGGCATGCGGATGCCGGCAAAGCGTAGTTCATGGTTGTCCCCCTGTTGAACCAATTGATGTTTTTATGCGGTCATGCCGTTGTGACGCAACAAGGCGTCGATATTCGGCTCGCGTCCGCGGAATGCCTTGAATGATTCCAGGGCCGGGCGTGATCCGCCCATGGCCAGGATTTCACGCTGAAACTTCCGGCCGGTCTGCTCCGACAGGATGTTGCCTTCAGCGGCACCGGCCTCCTCGAACGCACTGTAGGCATCGGCCGACAGCACTTCCGCCCACTTGTAGCTATAGTATCCCGCCGCATACCCGCCGGCAAATATGTGCCCGAAGGAATTCTGAAAGCGATTGAACGAGGGAGGAATCAGCACCGCGACCCGGTGGCGCACTTCGGCCAGAACGTCCTGGGCGCTCTTGTTGCTATAAGGGTCATAATCGTAGTGAAGATGCATATCGAACAACGAAAATTCCACCTGCCTCAGCGTCTGCAGACCGGACTGGAAATTTTTTGCCGCAATCATCTTGTCGAACAGGGAGCGGGGCAGCGGTTCGCCGGTATCGGCATGTGCGGTCATGTGTTGCAGCACATCCCATTCCCAGCAAAAGTTTTCCATGAACTGGGACGGCAGCTCCACCGCATCCCATTCCACCCCGGAGATTCCCGATACCCCGAGTTCATCAACCTGGGTAAGCATGTGATGCAAACCATGCCCAAACTCGTGGAACAACGTATTGACTTCGTCATGGGTGAAGAATGCGGGCCGGGCGACACCGTTCACCACCACAGGACCGGAAAAATTGCAGGTCAGATATGCCACCGGCGTTTGCACACCTTGCTGCAGTCGGCGACGACCGCGCGCATCGTCCATCCATGCGCCGCCGCGCTTGCCTGCGCGTGCATAAAGGTCCAGATAAAACTGTCCGATCAACTGGCCGTCTTTCTCGATGCGGAAAAACTTTACATCCTTATGCCAGGTAGGAGCCGAATCCGGCTTGATGTCAACGCCAAACAATGTCTGAACCAGGCGGAATAGTCCCGCAGTCACCTTCGGTTCCGGAAAGTACTGCTTTACCTCCTGCTCCGAAAATGCATACCGCTGCTGGCGCAGTTTCTCCGATGCATAGGTTATATCCCATGCTTCCAGCGTATCGAGATCGAGCTCCTTTTTCGCAAATGCCCGGACTTCGGCGAGGTCATTCTCCGCAAACGGGCGGGCGCGCTTCGCGAGGTCTTCAAGGAAGGCAATGACCTGTTGCGGCGTATCGGCCATCTTGGCTACAAGAGACACTTCGGCGTAGTTGTTGAACCCCAGCAGCCTGGCTTCCTCGGCGCGCAGTTTCAGGATGTCCGCGATGTTTTTCGTGTTGTCCCACTCCGGTTTGGCGCCGAGTTCCGATGCCTTCGTTGCATTGGCGCGGTAGATCCGCTCGCGTAGGGAACGGTTCTTCGCGTACTGAAGAACCGGGAAATAGGAAGGGAAATGCAGGGTGAATTTAAAGCCGGTCTTGCCATCCTTTTCGGCCGCGGACTGCGCCGCATGCTTGACATCGTCGGGTAACCCATCGAGTTCGGCTTCGTCCTCGATGAACAATGCAAAGTCGTTCGTCGCATCAAGCACGTTTTCCGAAAACTTCGTGCTTAATGCCGCCTGCTGTTCCTGGATTTCGGCGAAGCGCTGCTTCTTATCGTCCGGCAATTCGGCGCCGCCGAGACGGAAATCGCGCAGCGCATGTTCGATGATCTGTTTGCGCGCCGGGGAAAGCGTTTCGTAGGCAGCGCTGGCGCGCAGTGCCTTGTACTTCTGGAACAGCGCGAGGTTCTGGTCAAGGGATGTGCGGAATTCGGTAACCTTGGGTTGATTTTCGTTGTATGCGGCACGCAATTCCGGTGTGTCGGCAACCGAATTCAGGTGCCCCACGATACCCCATGCGCGTCCCAGCTTCTCGGTCGCGTTTTCCAGCGGTTCGACGAAACTCTCCCAGCTGACCTCCGTGGCAGGCGCTTCCAGTCGTGCAACGACGGCGCGGCTTTCTGCCAGCAAAGCGTCAATCGCCGGCGTAACGTGTTCGGGTTTTACCGCATCGAAACGCGGAAGATCGGAGAAGTCGAGCAGGGGATTCAAATTGGCATTCATTCAGTCAGGTTCTTTCAGCAGCTTCGATTGTGTTGACAAGTAACATCGTGATCGTCATCGGACCAACGCCGCCGGGTACCGGCGTGATATAGCCGGCTACTTCCCGTGCATTGGCAAAATCCACGTCGCCGCAGAGTTTGCCCTCATCGTCACGGTTCATTCCGACATCGATGACGACCGCGCCGGGCTTGATCATGTCGGCGGTCACGATATTGCGCTTGCCCGTGGCAACCACAAGGATATCCGCCTGTCGCGTATGGTGGCCGAGATCACGGGTCTTGGAGTTGCAGATGGTGACGGTTGCACCGGCCTGCAAGAGCAGCATCGCTTGCGGTTTGCCAACGATGTTGGAGGCGCCGACGATCACGGCATGCGCACCGCGCACCGGATAGTCGATGGATTCCAGCATCTTCATGACGCCGTATGGCGTGCAGGGGCGGAACAAAGGCTGTCCAGTCATCAGCAAGCCTGCATTGCTGATGTGAAATCCATCGACATCCTTCTCCGGTGCAATCGCTTCAATGACTTTGTGGGCGTCGATATGCGGAGGCAGGGGCAGTTGGACCAGGATGCCGTTGATCTTCGGATCCTGGTTCAATGCATCGATCCGGGCCAGCAATGCTTGTTCCGTCAGGTCGGCATCGTATTTTTCGAACACTGAATGGATACCGTTGTCTTCACAGGCTTTGATCTTGTTGCGCACATACACTTGCGATGCAGGGCTGTCGCCGACCAGTACGACCGCCAGGCCAGGCTGCTTGCCGCGAGCGGTGAGGGCAGAAGCGCGATTGGCGACATCGGCGCGCAGTTGTTGGGAAAGCAAAGTACCGTTGATCAGTTGTGCGGACATGGTGAGCGAGGGAAAGAAACGATTAAAACAGGATTATAAGACCTCGCTGAGAGGAAGCCATGAAGCGGAAGGGGCACAAGTGGACGATGCGATCCAGGTATTCCGCAATATGAAATTAAGTACCGTATTTTGAAATTATCAAAAACACCTGTTAAAATATTTTCATTGCGCACTACCACGTTCAAACGTTGTCAAAAATAGCCCGATTGCATTCCAAAATCGGATGGTCAATAAATCAGGAGACGCACTATGTCAGCTCAGCTCGACCAAGTGTTGGCCCAAGCGGCCAACGATCCCGATGTAATGGAAACCCAGGAATGGCTCGACGCGCTCGAAGCCGTCATCGAAACAGAAGGGCCTGAGCGTGCGCACTACCTGATGGAGCGCATGGTCGATCTGGCCCGCCGCCGTGGCGCACATATTCCCTTCTCCAGCAATACCGCTTACGTCAATACCATCCCCGCCCATCTCGGCGAACACTGTCCCGGCAATCTCGAATACGAGGAACGATTGCGTTCCTGGATGCGCTGGAATGCGATGGCGATGGTCGTCAAGACCAATCGCGGCGAGGGCGATCTCGGCGGCCATATCTCCAGCTTCGCCTCGCTGGCCAATATGCTGGGCATCGGCTTCAATCATTTCTGGCATGCGCCGACCGAGGACCACGGCGGCGACCTGCTCTATATCCAGGGGCATTCGTCACCGGGCATCTATGCGCGTTCCTTCCTCGAAGGCCGCATCACCGAAGACCAGATGCTGAATTTCCGTCGTGAAGTCGATGGCAAGGGCCTTTCTTCGTATCCTCATCCGAAGCTCATGCCGGACTACTGGCAGTTCCCGACGGTGTCCATGGGGCTCGGCCCGTTGATGGCGATCTATCAGGCGCGTTTCCTGAAGTACCTGCATGCACGCGACATTGCCAAGACCGATAACCGCAAGGTTTGGGTATTCTGCGGCGACGGTGAGATGGACGAGCCGGAGTCGATGGGCGCGATCGGTATGGCCGGCCGTGAAAAGCTCGACAACCTGGTGATGGTGGTCAACTGCAATCTGCAGCGCCTTGACGGCCCGGTGCGGGGCAACGGTAAGATCATTCAGGAATTGGAAGCCGATTTCCGCGGTGCGGGCTGGAACGTGGTGAAGGTGATCTGGGGCGGCTACTGGGATGAACTGCTGGCGCGCGACAAGGAAGGCATACTGCAGCGCGTCATGATGGAAACCGTGGATGGCGAGTACCAGAACTACAAGGCGAAGGATGGCGCTTACGTACGCAAGCACTTCTTCGGCAAGCACCCGAAGCTGCTGGAGATGGTAAGCAAGATGTCCGATGACGACATCTGGCGTCTCAATCGCGGAGGCCACGATCCGCACAAGATTTACGCCGCGTTCAAGAATGCACAGGATACGAAAGGCCAGCCGACGGTCCTGCTGGTGAAAACGATCAAGGGCTTCGGCATGGGCAAGTCGGGAGAGGCGCGCAATACCGCGCACCAGACCAAGAAGCTCGACGACCAGGCGATCCGCGACATGCGCGACCGCTTCAATATTCCCATCCCTGATGACAAGCTGGCGGAGATTCCTTTCTTCAAGCCGTCCGAGGATTCGCCGGAGATGAAGTATCTGCACGAGCGTCGCAAGGCACTCGGCGGTTATCTGCCGCAGCGGCGGATGAAAGCCGACGAAACGCTCCAGGTTCCTGATCTGGCTGCCTTCCAGGCGGTGCTGGACCCCACTGCCGAAGGCCGAGAGATTTCCACGACGCAGGCTTTCGTACGTATGATCACGACCATGCTGCGCGATCAGAACATCGGCAAGCGCGTTGTGCCCATCCTGGTCGACGAGGCCCGCACCTTCGGCATGGAAGGCTTGTTCCGCCAGATCGGCATCTTTAACCAGATGGGCCAGCTTTACGAACCGGTCGACAAGGACCAGGTGATGTACTACCGCGAGGACAAGGCCGGCCAGATCCTTCAGGAAGGCATCAACGAAGCTGGTGCGATGAGTTCCTGGATCGCGGCGGCGACTTCGTACTCGACCAATAACCGGGTGATGATCCCGTTCTATATCTTCTATTCGATGTTCGGTCTCCAGCGCGTAGGTGATCTCGCGTGGGCGGCGGGCGACATGCGGGCCCGCGGCTTCCTGCTTGGCGGCACCGCCGGACGCACCACCCTGAACGGCGAAGGCCTGCAGCACGAAGACGGACACAGTCACGTGCTCGCATCGACCATACCGAACTGCATACCCTATGACCCCACCTTCGCGTATGAAGTCGCGGTCATCATCCAGAATGGCCTCAAGCGCATGGTCGAGCAGCAGGAGGATGTGTTCTATTACATCACGCTGATGAACGAGAACTACAGCCATCCGGGACTGAAGCCCGGTACGGAAAAGGACATCCTGAAGGGCCTGTACCTGCTGCAGGAGGGCGACAAGAATGCCAAGCTGCGCGTGCAACTGATGGGCTCGGGTACGATACTTCGCGAAGCCATTGCCGCCGCCGAAGTCCTCAAGAATGACTGGAACATTGCCGCCGACGTCTGGTCCGCTCCTTCGTTCACGCTGCTGGCTCGTGACGGCCAGGATGCGGATCGCTGGAACCTGCTGCATCCGACGGAACAGCCGCGCCTTGCCCATGTTACCGAGTCGCTGCAGGGCACCACGGGGCCGATCGTCGCAACCAGCGACTACATGCGCGCCTTTGCCGAACAGATCCGGGCATTCATGCCGAAAGGCCGCAATTACAAGGTGCTTGGTACCGATGGCTTCGGCCGCTCCGATACCCGCGCGAAACTGCGGGAGTTCTTTGAGGTCAACCGATATTATGTGACGGTTGCCGCCTTGAAAGCGCTGGCCGAAGACGGTGCGATCGACGCAAAGGTCGTCGCGCAGGCGATCGCCAAGTACGGCATCGATCCGAACAAGCCGAATCCGGTTACGCTGTAATTCACAATAAATCCCTTTTCGCCGGTATCTATCGGGTTTCCTCTCCTTGCAAAAGGAGGGGAAACAAGGGCGAGGGTGATGAGATCGGGCCCCGGCATGCGTTGCTCGTCCCTCACAATCCTATTCCGGCCTTCTCTCCCAGGGAGAAGGAGCCGATTGGCGCAAGAACAAAAACGGAGCTAAAGCTATGGGTATGCAGGAAGTCAAAGTACCGGATATCGGCGACTTCAAGGAAGTTGAAGTCATTGAACTGATGGTCAAGCCGGGCGATACGGTCAAGGTCGACCAGTCGCTGATTACAGTGGAATCCGACAAGGCCAGCATGGAGATTCCATCCAGTCATGCAGGTGTCGTGAAGGAGTTGAAGATCAAGGTCGGTGACAAGGTGTCGGAAGGTACCCTGTTGCTGGTTCTTGAAGAAGACGGCGCGGGTTCGGCGCCTTCCGCCGGCGCAGCGCCTGCTGAACAGCCCTCGACGCCGCAACCGGTCCCGCTGGTGCCGGCATCGACTTCCGGGGCGGTGGCGAATCCTGCGTCCTCCGGCACGTTCGACGTCGAAGTGCCGGACATCGGTGATTTCAGCGACGTCGAAGTCATCGAATTGATGGTCAAGCCCGGCGATGCGGTCAAGGTCGATCAAAGTCTCGTAACGGTGGAATCCGACAAGGCCAGCATGGAAATCCCGTCCAGTCATGCCGGCATCGTCAGGGAGTTCAAGGTCAAGATCGGCGACAAGGTTTCCAAGGGCTCGCTGCTATTGACGCTGGAGGGGGAGGGCGGTACGTCCGCTCCTGCTGTGCCGGCGTCTTCGCCGTCCGCACCGGCCTCGGGTTCGGCCGATCCGGTCGGTGCCGCGATCGCCGCGCTCGCGTCGAAAGCTCCCGCGGCGACCGCACCCCCACCGTCGACTCCGAGGTCCGTGCCCACAGCCGCGCTCGATCCTGTCGAATCCTCCGGCACCAAACCCCATGCGTCGCCCTCCATCCGCAAGTTCGCTCGTGAGCTTGGCGTGGAACTGACGCGCGTGAAAGGCACGGGACCCAAGGGAAGAATTCTGCATACCGATGTGCAGGCTTTCGTCAAAGGCGTGATGGCAGGGGCGGTCAGCGCACCGGCACCCGCTGCCGGCGCTCCGGCAAAGGGTGGCGGATTGGATGTGCTGCCGTGGCCATCCTTGGATTTCTCCAAATTCGGCGAAACCGAACTGCAGCCACTGTCGCGCATCAAGAAGATCAGCGGTCCCAACCTGCACCGCAACTGGGTGATGATTCCGCATGTCACCCAGTTCGATGAAGCCGATGTCACCGAACTCGAGGAATTCAGAAAATCATCGAATGCGGCGATGGCCAAATCCGGCGTCAAGCTCACCATGCTGGCTTTCGTGATCAAGGCCAGTGTCGCCGCGTTGAAGAAATTTCCTGTCTTCAATTCCTCGCTCGATGCGAAGGGGGAGAACCTGATCCTCAAGAAGTATTACAACATCGGCTTCGCCGCCGATACGCCGAACGGCCTGGTGGTGCCGGTCATCAAGAACGCCGACCAGAAAGGCATCGCGCAGATTGCCCAGGAAATGGCGGATCTTTCCGCCCAGGCCCGAGAAGGCAAGCTCAAGCCCGCCGACATGCAGGGCGCGACATTCACCATCTCGTCGCTGGGCGGCATAGGCGGTACGGCGTTCACACCGATCATCAATGCACCCGAAGTCGCGATCCTCGGGCTGTCCAAATCGGAAATCAAACCGGTCTGGGACGGCAAGCAGTTCGCCCCGCGGCTGATGCTGCCGATGTCGCTGTCGTATGATCATCGGGTGATCGACGGTGCGATGGGGGCACGTTTCTCGGTGTATCTCGGCGAAGTCCTGACCGACATGCGCAAGGTCTTGTTGTAGTGGCCATGCAACGCAAGTGGCAAGTGCTTTCTCGATCAACCACGGAGACCAACAATGACCACCTGTGTCGTCGTCAAGAAGAACCATGAAATTGCCATAGCTTCCGATTCCCTGGTGACGTTCGGCGATACGCGGCTGTCCCATGCCTATGAAGTCAACGAAAAAGTGTTTCCGGTCGGAGATTCGTATGTCACTCTCGCCGGAACCGCCGCGCATTTTCCGGTAATGCGCAAATTGCTCACTGCCATGGGCGACGAATGCCGGCTCGGCAGCCGCGATGAGGTATTCGAAACCTTTTCGAGGGTGCACGAAATACTGAAGGAAAAATACTTCCTGAATACGAAGGAAGACGAGGATGACCCGTATGAATCGTCGCAGATCACGGCATTGATCGCAAATTCCAGGGGAATTTTCGGCGTGTACTCGTACCGGGAAGTCTTCAGCTTCGATCGGTTCTGGGGTATCGGCAGCGGTCGCAACTTTGCCCTCGGCGCGATGTACGCGGTGTATGACCGGCTGCAAAGTGCGCGGGAAATTGCGGAAATCGGCGTGCAGGCCGGTGCGGAATTCGATAAGAGCACATCGGGACCGTTCCGGATTTTCAGCATGCCGGTGAAAAATGATCTGTAGAAGACCAATACGAACGATCGCCAATCCCTCCTGCTGAGGGCGACAGAATCTATTTGGTGCAGCCAATTTACTTATTCCCGACCTCCGTTCCTTGAAGAGGCGGGGAACGAACGGAGCGAACGCTATGAGCTTGATTGAAGTCAAAGTCCCCGATATCGGCGACTTCAAGGAAGTTGAAGTCATCGAACTGCTGGTCAAGACCGGCGATACGATCAAGGTCGATCAGTCACTGATCACGGTGGAGTCCGACAAGGCCAGCATGGAAATCCCGGCCAGTCATGCTGGCGTAATCAAGGAACTCAAGGTCAAGATCGGCGACAAGGTTTCCGAAGGCACCTTGCTGCTGACTTTGGATGCAGCCGGAGCCGCCGCTGCGCCTGCCCCGGCTTCTGCTCCCGCTTCCGCTGCGGCATCGTCAAACGCGACTGCGGGCTACGGCACTTCCACGCCTCCCGCCGCAGCTGCCGCGCAATCACCCGCTCCGGCGCCTGCGGCACCGGCGCCGCAGGCCGCCAGCTTCGGCGGCCAGGCCGATATCCAATGCGACATGCTGGTACTGGGTGCAGGGCCCGGCGGTTACTCTGCCGCGTTTCGCGCCGCCGACCTCGGCATGGCGACGGTACTGGTCGAGCGCTACGCCACACTGGGTGGCGTCTGCCTCAACGTCGGATGCATACCCTCCAAGGCATTGCTGCACGTTGCCGCCGTGATCGACGAAACACAAACCATGGCCGCACATGGCATCAGCTTCGCGAAGCCGGAGATCGATATCGACAAGCTGCGCGGGTGGAAGGATAAGGTCGTCGGCAAAATGACTGGAGGACTCTCCGGCATGGCGAAGGCACGCAAGGTCAATGTCGTGCAAGGCGTCGGGCAATTCCTCAGCCCGAATCACATGGAAGTCGCCACCCCTGACGGCAGCCGCAAAACCGTGCAGTTCAAGCAGGCCATCATTGCAGCCGGATCGTCGGTCGTGAATCTGCCTTTCGTGCCGGATGACCCGCGTATCGTCGATTCCACCGGTGCGCTGGAACTGCGCGGCGTGCCGAAGAAAATGCTGGTGATCGGAGGCGGCATCATTGGGCTGGAAATGGCGACTGTCTATTCCACCCTCGGTGCTCGCATCGATGTGGTCGAAATGATGGATGGCCTGATGCAGGGCGCTGATCGCGACCTGGTGAAGGTCTGGCAGAAATACAACGAGAAGCGTTTCGACAAGATCATGACCAAGACCAAGACGGTTGCGGTCGAAGCGCTCAAGGAAGGTGTCAAGGTGACGTTCGAGTCGGCGGACCCGGCTGTTCCCGCACCCGAGCCGGGCATGTACGACATGGTACTGGTCGCGGTGGGGCGCAGCCCGAACGGCAAGAAGGTCGCCGCCGACAAAGCCGGCGTTGCCGTCACCGATCGAGGCTTCATCAATGTCGATTCGCAGATGCGCACCAACGTGCCGCATATCTTTGCAATTGGTGACATCATCGGCCAGCCCATGCTGGCGCACAAAGCCGTCCATGAGGCGCATGTCGCGGCGGAGGCGGCCGCCGGCCAGAAGTCACACTTCGACGCCAGCGTCATTCCATCGGTTGCCTATACCGACCCGGAAATCGCGTGGGTAGGGATGACGGAAGACGAGGCAAAGGCAAAAGGCGTCAAGCTGGAAAAGGGCTTGTTCCCATGGGGTGCGTCCGGCCGTGCGGTGGCAAACGGCCGCGAAGAGGGCTTTACGAAACTGCTGTTTGACGCCGAGACGCATCGCATCGTTGGCGGCGGTATCGTCGGCACTCACGCAGGCGATATGATCGGCGAGATTGCGTTGGCAATCGAAATGGGCGCCGACGCGGTTGATATCGGCAAAACGATCCATCCGCACCCGACGCTTGGTGAATCGATCGGCATGGCTGCGGAAGTATTTGAAGGCGTTTGCACCGACCTGCCACCGCCGCGGAAAAAATAGGGCCGTGCTATGCGGCGGACATGCTTTCGGCATCGGCGAGCTTGAAGAAAAATGCCCCGCATGAGCGGGGCATCTTGTTTGAAATGCGGAGTAACGTGCAAGACAAATTCCGGGTCCGCGGCGCAAGGCGGACCACTTTGCGCTTTCAAACCCGGCCCGGCTCTTGCACCCATGTCTGCACTAGCGCCGCTGAGGCGGCCTGTCGTCCTGCCTTGCAGGCGGCGGAATATCACTGTCGAGATCCCGAAAGTCCTCGTCGTCGGTTGCAATGCTGTCGACGCGATCCACACCAATATCGCCGGCAAGGTCAACGTCGCTGTTCCGTCCGGCCGTTGAACTTTCCCCGGTACCTGCCGAATCGATACTCTCGCTGCTCACATCGATATTGTGGCTATCCGGATCTTCGGTTGTTCCTCTGTCCAGGGGCAACACTTCTTCCTCCACTGCTCTGAGGCCGCCCTGTACATCGCTGCCTGTGTCGGAGATATCGCTTGGCCCTAGTGCGTCGGCGCCATGTCCGATGCCGAGCTGGCGGTCCGGTTCCGGAATATTGTCTGGGTCTAATGTGCTTGATGCCATGATCGTTCCTCACTCTTCAGTTGATGAAATACATCGACAGAGCGTCTGTGCGATTGCAATTCTTCCCGTGTGCATGGAAGAAAATACTAAGTCCGGGCAGGATAAATGCGAATGCCGCACCTGTCGCAGCCAGAATTGAAGTCATTACCAAACGCTGTCATTACATTCAATGCCTGTGCAATATCCATACCTTCCCGTAGAAAAAAGAAATGAGCCCTTTTTCATTGCCACGGCATGAATTGGATGGCCGTGAAGAATTCACACCGGATGTCGATGACGCGTGGCCAGTCAGGTGATACTACTTGCATGTCTATGCCGATCCTGCGGCGAGTCGTCCATCAATGGCGGTCGTCGCATGGGCGAACCCGCCTGGAAGATGTTCGGAAGATGTTGCCTGGAAAGTATCCATCACCTTCGAAGCACATTCAAACCCTTGTCCGATGAGCCTATCGATGTACTGCGGCGAAAAATCGAAATCACGCGATACATATTCATACTTGAATTGCTTGCGCGATATGTGCATGAATTCCACGCGTGCGTGTCGCTTTGCGAGGGCCCTCTGGTATTCCTCTTCAATCGCTGCGGTCAACGGCGACTGCGGCCCGTCATTCGCCAACGCCCTCAGCCGCTCCAATCCATCCAGATAGGCATTGCCCACCTCGAATGCTTCCTGGTCGTGCTCGAGCTTGTCGCCCAGCAAAATATTCAGGAACCGGTAATGCGATTGCATCGTACTTGCAGGAAGCTGCTCGGAGTCTCTTCGCAGCATATCGACAATGATGAAAAGATAGTCGTCCGGTGTGCCGGAACGCGGTCGCGTCTCGTGCAATAGCCGGTAAACATTGGGTAACAGGGTATTGCTCCGAAGCTCGGCATCCCAGCAGAATCTTCCATCGATTTCCAGTGGTGAAAACAGTATGGGGATGGCGATGGCAGCGGCG
>NZ_DASZBA010000071.1:0-2816 GCF_035944575.1 Noviherbaspirillum sp. | reverse complement strand
TATGGGACATACTCGGCGTATTCCTATGAACAGCCATACGTAGTCTCATCTGTTCCGCCGGCTTATGTTCTGCCCGCGCCGGCGTATGGTTATGGTCCGCCTGTGTACGTCGGACCACCCGTGCATTTCAGCTTTGGATTGAATTATCGAAGCGGAGGCGGCCGGCATTATGGTCATGCGCATCGCCATCATCATTTTCGCGGCCATGGCTTTCATGGCGGCAGATACGGCGGCTGGCGGCGCTGAGTACCCATCTGCCGGGCCGCTATGATTTCCCTAAGTCCATGTGTGCATCTGGTGCGGGTAAAGCTTTTCGAATACCTGCAGCGTCATTCGCTTGAGCGTCTCGGTTAATGCATCCTGCGCCTTGCTTCGCTTATCGCCCGCCCGTGCATCCTGCCATATTCCGACGAGAGCATTCTCATTGATTGCCGCCACAGCCTCGACTTCACTCTGCCAGAAAGCCGGCGCCTCGCCCTCGACGAAATTGCCCCGGCCCCGTCCGAAATGCGCAACTGCCAGATAGCGCAGTACGCTCGTAACGACGAGGGTGCGCAGGAATTCATCGGAGAACCGCACCTTCGGTTCATTTCTGTCCGTGGAAGCATTGAATGCCCAGGCAGCTCCGGTAAAGGTGAGGGCGCCGGCAATCGCGCCGATCAGTGCGCCGGCACCGAACGTCATGCCGCCGGCCATCAAATCGGCCGACACGCCGGTCGCCGCGCCGGATAGCAATGCTCCCAGCAAGCCTGCCTGTTTCGTATCGACAGGGGCATGCACCACGAAACCCTTGTTCACTCGTTCATTGATCTCCTTCGCGGCGCCCGGATCCAGGCGGTGCAATTCCAGCAGGCGGGTGGTGGTGCGCAATATCCGCTCATTCAGCCGCGTCATCAATGTGCCCATTGCCTTGTTTACCCGCTTGGAGTCGCGCTGCTTGCCCATGCCGATCACGTTCAGCACCGGTCCGAGGATCGGACTGCCGGTGGTGTCGACGGGCTCGCTATCGCCTGCGGCTTCGATGAGCTGTTCCGACAGCAATTGCATGGCGCCATGCAGGCGCGCCTCGTGATTTCGCTCCCATGTCGTCACCAGACGGGCAAAGGCATCCTTCTTATCTGCCGGCACCAGCTCGCCGACGGTCTCGTAAAACACTCGTTCATGCACCCAGCATCTGGCAAACGCATCCAACGCAATGACCTTGCGAACCACCGGATAGGCTTCCAGGTGCTTCGCCCATTGCAACTGTTCGGCCTGCTCCTCCGCGAAGGGGCGTGGCGGGCCCATCTGGTTGAGCAACACTACGACCGGCTTTTCCAGCCATTGCAGTATTTTCATTTCTGGTGCCAGGTAACCGGTGTCTTTTGGGTTTTCCGACGAGTTCACAAGGTACAGCACGACATCCGCTTCCTCGCGGGCGGTCCTCATGGCCTGCTGGCTCAACCAGAATGGACGGTCCCGATAACGGTCTATCACTTCCCGCAGGAACCATCCGATTGGATTGCCGGACAAGCCCAACCTCTTCAGCAATCGCACCGAATCGCCGAACCCGGGCGTATCCCAAAGCTGCAGCATGTCGCCATCCGGTGTGGACAGAAGCATATGCGACTCCGACAGCGACGTAACATGCGGCGCATCGCGCACTTCACCGACATCCATGCCGACGAGGGTCCTGGCAAGCGTCGTCTTTCCCGCATTGGTATGCGAGATAAGAGCGAACTGGATTTTTTGTGCCGTGTCGTTCATCGGGAGCGGGCGAGCGAAGCCAGGCCGCGGTCGAGTTCATCCGCGTACTTATGGGGCGTAAGCAGATTGACGATAACCGCATGGACCTTGTGCAGTTCGCAGAACTGGCGCCAGAGGGAAATTCGTTCCTGGATGCGCGATGCGCTGCCGGGACCGTCACCCACGCGTTCCAGATAGGCGGATTCATCGACCAATGCCAGCAGCTTGCCTGGCGCGGCGCGCGACAGATGATCGAGGAAGTCGCCATGGTTCTCTTTTTCCGGCGTCGCACTCAGATTGAACAAGGCCGCCGTCAGTGCAATATCCGACTTTGCCGCAGGGGTTTGTCCGAGCAATTCACCGGGTTCATCGCCGTATCCCGTCGCGGGTCGGAGCATGAGTCGCGCCTGTTCGCCGATCAGCATTTGCGCTACAAGGGCAAGATTCTTGTCGCGCGCTTCGTCGATGGTGAAGCTGTACGGGAAAACCCGCATCACGGCGGGTGCGGACGACTCGACAATTCCGGCAAGCTTGCGGAAATAAGGTTGTGCAAGATCGATCGGGAAATGGTTCGACAGCCTGCTTTCCCTCCACCATGCAAATAGCGCAAGTGCAAGACGCGGCAACACCACTACGAGCAATAGTGTCCCCGCATACAGATGCACCCAACGCGCGCCTTCGGCACCGGATACTGTATGCGTAAGATGAGATGCTTTCACGTCGGCGAGCGAGAACCCTTGCAGTTGGAACAGCGCGATGACTGGCGTGAACAGAAATGTCAACACCGCATATACCTGCTCCGCGTTGAGGAAAGTGCTCTCCCAACCCACGCGATATTCGGTGAAGACCCCGCGCGCGTAGAGAGACAGGATGGCGCCCAGCGCGAAGCACAATGCGCTGTTATGCACAATGCGATTGAGACGCACACGCGTCAATGGCGCGCTCATTCTCGTCCAGTCCTCGCCAAACTTGATAAGTGCGGTTGCCAGCGGCTTCGGCAATTTCCGCTGTGCAGTAGTTATCCGTGCGGCGATGATTCGTTTCAGATGGAGCGGCGCTTTGGAAGGCCTTTTATGTGCCGGGATGAATGC
>NZ_DASZBA010000070.1:0-6930 GCF_035944575.1 Noviherbaspirillum sp. | reverse complement strand
AATTCGATCGCCGCATCGGCGACCCGGGCCGGAGCCACGTTCGCCAGGCAGGCGTGATGCCCTTCAGGGCAGACGCTTTTGTAACAGTTGCGGCAGGGCACATCATGGAACAGTACCCTGCTCGGAACTTGCCAGGGGGTGTGTTGCGGATTGGTAAGTGCATACAGATCCACCACCGGTGTGCCGACTGCCGCGCCGATGTGGGCAGGGCCGGTATTGTTGGCCACCAGAACGGGCGCCATTGAAATCAGCGCAGCCAGCTCGCCCAGGCCGAGTTTGCCTGCGAGCGATATGGCAAGCGGGATGCCGTCCCGTATCTCATCGACGAGCATGCTCTCCTGCTGGCTGCCGGTAAAGACGAGCGGGCAGGCCAGCCGTTCCGCGAGCAGTTGTGCAACCTCGCGCCAGCGTTGCGGCGGATAGCGCCGTGACGGCGCGGTCGCGCCGGGGTGTAACACGATCCACGGCCGGTCACCGTCGATACCCAGCGATTCCAGGCGATGGCATACCGCTGCCAGGTCGTCCGGCGGAATCTGCATCGACAGGCGTTCGTCCTCGGTCCGGCAACCGGCTTTTTCCACCAGATCGAGCTGGCGGCGAACTTCATGCCGCACCTGAAGATGCGGTTCGGGATCGGGTATCCAGTCGGTCAGCAATTGATAGGGATTCTCGCGGCAATGCGCCAGCCGCAGCGGAATGCCCGCGAGATAGCACAGCATCGCAGCGGGCAGGGCGCTCTGGCTATAGGTGGTGAAGATGACGGCCCCGTCAAAGCCGCCGGCGCGCAGGGTCCGGGCCATGGCAAGATCGACGTCGGGCGGATGCGGCGAGCTGCTTTTCAGCCACGGCGCAGGATAGCTGATCACCGCGTCCACGTCGGCGATGTAGCGCGCCACGGCCGCACCACCGGGCGAGGTCATCAGCGTGATGCGGCGACCGGGACGGGACCGCTTCAGCGCCCTGATCGCCGGCGTCATCATCAATACATCGCCGAGATAGTCGAGCCGGATGCACAGCAGGTTGCCGGCATCCCGCCATCCGGCCGCCGTCATGGGCGAGCCGCCTCGCTGCCAATGCTGCCGTTCGCAGGAAGGGGCGCAACCATGCCGTCGATGGCGTCGACGCCGTTCTCCAGCGGCAGACGGCCATAAGACTCTATTGCCCGCGCCGCCGCGTACAGGTTGGGCACCGTCAGGTCCGGCTTGCGCTGGGGCGACATTTTCCATTCGGTTTCATTGCCGTTGTCGATCAGCACGGTGCGGCAACCCGCACGCTGGCCGGCTTCGACATCATCGAGAATATCGCCGATCATCCATGATTGATGGAGGTCGATGCCATGCTCGTTCGCAGCCCTGGTCAGCATGCCGGGCATCGGCTTGCGGCAGGTGCAGGCGACGGTGTAGCGGTTGATCACGCCTTGCGGACTGTGCGGGCAATAGTAGAAGCCGTCGAGCCTGACGCCGTACTGCGCGAGCAGTTCACCGAGTCGCCGTTCGACCGGACCGAGCGCCGACTCGGTGAAGATGCCCTTGGCAATGCCGGCCTGGTTGCTGACGACAAATAGTTTGTACCCCATCTGCTGGAACAGTTGCAGGGCGGGGCCGGCGAGCCAGGTGAGTTCAATGAGATGCGGATTGACGTTGTAGGGGACGTTTTCTACGAGGGTGCCGTCCTTGTCGAGGAAAATTGCTTGCATGATGGGTGGTGGTGTTGGTTTGGAAATCTTTGGTGCCGGCGTGTCTGGTTGCTTGTCCTGGCGAGAAGACGGGCTTCTGCGGCTGGCGCTGTTGCGATGATGTAATTGCGTTCAGGCATGGCGTGCAAACACACTCTGTTAGTTGAAACCTTAACGTTTCCTCTTGGCGGCATGTTCATAAATCGCAAACACTTCTTCGGAATAATCTCTTTGCTTTTTTCGGCGCTGTATCTGCGACACGGCACTGGAGTTAGTAGCAGTAACCGCGTCGCCGTCATTTCCGCGAAGGGTTTTGCAAGGGTTTCGGACAGCATGCTGCCCGCCTGCGTAACGGTACGCGCTTGCAAGCGCGTACCGCTTCGCCCGGGAAAGTACGGGCCAAGCAGGGAAGCGAAATATACTCGCCTTCGCTCAGACAGATTTCGTTTCTTATCCGTCCGGCCTGTACTTTTCCTGCAGCACCATGCGGAATTCAACTGCCACAGCCTCTTTGTGCGCACATAACTTGGCTTATCTAGTCAGGTGGCTTTTTCGTAAGCGCAAGTTTGTAAGCATGCTTCATCTCATCACGGCCACGACGTTTCCTGCATCGGCAGCACCATGATTTCCGGAATCACCGTCTGTTCCGGCATTGTCAGCACCGACTTCACGGCCTTCGCCACATTCATCGGGTCCTGCAATGTCGACACGTCGATGTCCGGGAAGCGGTCGAGCAGGAAGGGGGTGCGCATGCCACCGGCCAGTACCGCGGTCACCTTGATTTTCTGCGGACGCAGTTCCGCGTGCAGTGCGTGCGACAGTCCGAGCACGCCATATTTGCTGGCGTGATAGGCCGAGGCGTTCGGCCAGGCGCGCTTGGCGGCGGTGGAGGCGATGTTGATGATCTGGCCGCTGGTCTGGCGCAGGTGCGGTACGGCAAATTTTGATAGCAGGAAGGGGCCGAAGAGGTTGGTGCGCATTACCCTGTCCCAGTCGGCAATGTCGACCTCGTCCAGGGAGCAGGTAACGTCGGTGCCGGCATTGTTGATCAGGACGTCCAGCTTGCCGAACTGCTTCACCGTGTCTTCAATTGCCTTCCGTGCCTGTTCCGGATCGCTGACATCGAATGCGATGGCTTGGGTGCGCAGCAGGTCCGCCACGCGGAATGCCTTGTCGTGGTTGATGTCGCCCACCATGACTTGCGCACCCGCTTCCGTGAGTACATGCGAAAGCGCGGCGCCGAGGCCGCTGGCGCCGCCCGTGACGAGGATGACCTTGCCGGACAGTTCCTGGCTTGTGGAAGGTGTGGATGCAGTCGTGTCGCTCAATTAAATCTCCAAGGAAGTAAATGCTGAAGTGCCAAAAAACAGGCGGGGCCGCAGGGCGTCACGAGCCCAGGCTCATCTCGCCGGCCGCCGCGCGTAACGGTTCTGTGAACAGTGTTTCGGGTTCGATCGCGTTTTCGTAGACATCGGCGATCTGGGTTGCCACATGACGCCAGGTGAATTGCTGATACGCGCGCCGCATGCCGGCCCAGCCGAGGCGCTGGCCCAGTTGCGGCTGCTGCTGCAGCAAGGCCAGCCGCGCGGCCAGTGCATGGGCATCGTTGGGTGGTACGAGATAGCCTGTTTCGCCGTCCACCACGGTGGTCTTGATGCCGCCGACCGCGGTCCCGATGACCGGTGTGCCGCATGCCATGGCTTCCAGCGGCGTAATGCCGAACGGTTCGTACCAGGGCGTGGTAACGAAAACGTCGGCGGCGTTGTAGTAGTAGCGCAATTGATCGCGCCCCCGCTTGCCGGTGAACTGCACGGAGTCTTCGATGCGCAGCGAATCGGCCAGCGCCATCAGCCGACCAAGCTCGGGCGTGGCTACCGGGTCCGGCTTTTCGCCGTCGCCGCCGACGATCAGCAGGCGGGACCGGATGCCATGCTCATGACGCAGCACGGCTGCGGCACGTATCACGTTATCGATGCCCTTGCGCGGCACGATGCGGCCAAGCTGCAGGATGATGAAATCATCGCGCGGCAAGCCGAGTTGCTGACGGGTGTCGGTGCTCAGCGGTCCGAATTCATCCGGATCGAAACCGCATGGCACGACATCGATCCGGTCGCGGGGCGCGTTATAAAGCTGCTCCATGTCCTGCAGGTCCTGCGGGCATTCCGCGACGATCCGGTCGGCATCTTGCATCAGTTGCTCTTCAATGGCGAAGCGGATGTCCGGAAACGCATCGGCCTGGCCCTGCGACAGGCGCCGTACTTTTCCCAATGCATGAAAGGTCATGACAAACGGTATGCCCAGCATTTTCTTGATCTGCTGCGCCACCATGCCCGACATGAAGAAATTGGCGTGCACGAGGTCATAAGGCACTTTTTGCCTGCGTGCAAACCGGATCATGAATCGCCCGAATTGTTCGATGTAGGGAAGCATCGCTTCCTTTGGGATGAAGCGCGCCGGACCGGCGGGAACATGGATGACGCGCACGTTCGGCATCCATTCAGTCACTTGTTCCTGTGCTTCATCATCGCGCCGTGTAAAGACATCCACCAGGTAGCCAAGACGCGCAAGATGCTTTGCAAGCTGTGCCACATAGACATTCTGGCCGCCGCTATCGACGCTGCCGATGCAAGCCAGCGGCGAGGCATGCTCGCTGATTAGGGCAATTTTTCGCATGATTATAGGAATTGTTGATGGCTTGGAAGAGCTGCCTTGTGCTTAAAGCAAGGCATGTACCTACCCTTCATGCAGTGCAATAAACCGTTGAAAAGACATGCTGCGCGAGAGGAACGAACCGGCGGTTTTTCAGCCGCGGAAAACCATGCGTAATTACTACAGAAGCCTGTAAAAACTACGACAGTTCGTCGTGCCGGCCGGAAGGGTTAATGACGATAATGAAAAACACGTGCGCTGCTGCGGTGCATTGGTGCGATTTGTGGCACGTAAAGTGCATAAACGAAATTTCAAGACTCAACTTTCTCATCCGGATGTTTTTCGGAACATCGGATATTTACAGAAAAGGAGATACCAATGCGAACCAAATTCCTGAAGGCCGCTTTGATCGGAAGCTCCATGCTCACGCTGGTTGCTTGCGGTTCCACGAACGGGCCGGGTGAATCGATTCCCGTGACGACCACGGCAGGCACCACTAGCAGCGCGTCGGGTTACGGTGTCGTGCAGTCCATCGACATGGTGCAGCGTGAAGGGAGCTCCGGCGGCATTGGCCTGGGCACCGTCGGCGGCGCGGTGGTCGGCGGCGTGCTCGGCAACCAGGTCGGTGGCGGCACAGGCAGAAAGGCCGCCACCGTGGCCGGCGCAATCGGCGGCGGACTGATCGGTAACCGCATGGAGAACAATCCCCGCGGAAATGACCAGGCATACCGTATTTCCGTGCGCATGGATAACGGCGCGATGCAGACCCTCATGCAGGACACGCCACCTGTCGTTCAGATCGGTGAGCGGGTGCGTGTCGCGGAAGGCGTGATTGTAGAGCGACTCCGCTGATTGGCCGTTTCCTTCGTCTGTGGAGCGACGCAGACGATGAGGGCGGCTGATGTGCTGTTGTCGATGTGAACCTCTTCATTGCGAAACCATGTGATGGAGGAAGATGCGTTGTGACGCTGATGCGCGGCGCCATGCCATGAGGTTTCGCTGCACGGTTCCCGGGTCCTGTTCTATAGCGGGTTGGATTGACGTGGGACAGTGCATCGTGAGAGTACGCGATGCTCATGGATGGCATGCGATTGCCCGATCTCACTATCGTCGCGTCCAAACTTTCCCTGCCGGTTGTCTTGAAAGAAGGAAGAAATCCAGCCGGGCATTGATGCTGAGTAGCCTGCAAAGCCGGCGCGCTGGTTTCGCGTCCCCCACCTTTTCAAAAATATTACTTTGATAAATGGGCATGGATGTTGCGTTTGCGGGAAGTGAATCGAGGGGCGAGGCCTGGATTTCTTTCATTTTCTTTTTATCCGAGAGCATCGATATGGCAAGCAACTATCCTCCGGGAAGCGGGACAGGGAATGGCGTGGTCGAGCATGAAGTAGTCAATACGACCATCCATTCACGCCGTCCGCTGTTTCCGGCCATACGTTGGGGAGCGGTGCTGGCCGGCGTCGCAGTCGGTATTTCCATTCAACTTGCGCTCACGTTATTGGGTATTGCGACCGGGCTTTCGAACGCCGATGTCACCCAGGGCGAAACGCTTGGTGTCGGGCCGCTGCTCTGGGCGGGGTTCAGCATGCTGGTCGCTGCGTTCGTCGGTGGCTATGTTGCGGCTCGCATGTCGGGCCTGAAGCGCAAGGCCGACGGCGTATTGCATGGTGCCGTATCCTGGGCAGTAACGACCATCATCTTCGCCATGCTGGCGACCTCCATCGGCGGCACGCTGATGAGCGGCGTGTTTTCGAACGTGAGCCAGCTGGCGCAAAACACCGCACAGGCCGGCGGCCGTTCGCCGATCGGCGCTGCGATCCAAAGCCAGCTCGGCAATATGGATGCCGAATCGCTGCAACGCTTCCAGCGCGCCATCCAGGCCGGTCAGCGCGAACAGGCGGTGCAGCAACTTACCAATACCATGGGCATGGATAAAACCAGGGCCGGTGCGATCGTCGACCAGGCGCTGATTCTGTCCGGATCGCCGGAGCGCGCTTCACCGCAAGGCCGAGCGACGACGGAAGCCGCGATGCAGAATGCCGGACGCGCCGCGTGGGCGATCTTTCTTACCGTCGCCCTGGCACTGGCAATCGGTATCGGCGGCGGCGCCCTCGGCGCACGCGGCTCGCGTCGCGTGAGCTGGACCAGTTCTGACGGAGCGCGCACAGTTTAGGGACTTCCCGGAGACGGTCGCGCAAGGGGTGTTGGCTTGCCCGAGGTGCAGTCAGTGTCCGAAAAGTTTGTGTCATTGCATTTTTTGATGGAGCAGTCATGCCAGTATCGATGGGCAGGCAGACCCGGAACAGCGCGCGGCCGACTCGCTTCGTGCGCCTGTCAGTACGTGAATCCCGCGCCGCGGACATGTTGTACAACTGCCCGGTCGTTACCGCCGAAGGGGAGATCATCGGCGAGGTATCGCAGTTGCTGGTCGATGTGCGTACGAGGCAGCTGCGCTATGTGATCCTGTCCCGCGGAGATAACGGCGGGGCGGAGATCGTCCTGCCGTGGAAATCCCTGTACTTTGATTCGGCGACGGCAAGACTGGTGTTTCACTCGCTTGCCTGAAAGGCCGCCGGCTTTCGGTCACGCGCTCAGGAACAGCCCCT
>NZ_DASZBA010000069.1:0-20131 GCF_035944575.1 Noviherbaspirillum sp. | reverse complement strand
ATCGGCCCGAACGGCGCCGGAAAAACCACCTTGCTCAGATTGATCCTCGGCGAGGAAAATCCCGACGGCGGTACGGTGAAGCAGGGCGCGCGCCTGCAGATTGCCTACTTCGACCAGATGCGTGCGCAACTGAACGAAGAGACCAGTCTTGCCGATACGATTTCTCCCGGCAGCGAATGGGTAGAAATCAACGGCCAGCGCAAGCATGTGATGACCTACCTGAGCGATTTTCTGTTTGCGCCCGAACGTGCGCGGTCGCCGGTGAAATCGCTGTCGGGCGGCGAGCGCAATCGCCTGCTGCTGGCGCGGCTGTTCGCGAAGCCGGCCAACGTCCTGGTTTTGGACGAGCCGACCAATGACCTGGATATCGATACGCTGGAGCTGCTGGAGGAATTGCTCGAAGAGTACAGCGGCACCGTGTTCCTGGTCAGCCATGACCGCACCTTTCTCGACAATGTGGTGACGCAGGTGATTGTTGCCGAGGGCAATGGCATGTGGCGCGAGTATGTCGGCGGCTATAGCGATTGGGAACGGGTGAGGGCGGTACAGCCGGTGCCGGTCAAGGCTGCGCCAAAGCAGGAAAGCAAGCCGGCTGCAAAAGAGGCCCAGCCTGCGCCGAAGCAGAAGAAACTGAGCTACAAGGAACAGCGCGAACTGGAAACCTTGCCGGCACTCATCGCCGATCTGGAACGCGAGCAAAAATCGATTACGGAAAAACTGGCGGACCCGGAAATCTACCAGCAGGTCGCCGAAGTGCAGCGCCTGAATCAGCGCTTCGCCGAGATCGATGTGCTGCTGATGGAAAGCCTGGAAAAATGGGAAGCGATCGAGGCAAAAGCCAACGGCTGATTCAGTTCAGCCGGCGGCTTGCTTCGCGTAATTCAGGCAGGCGGGTCCGCAGCATGTCGGCATCGGTCGCATAGGGCCTCTCCGATAAATATGCTTCCAGGTCATGCAGGGCCGCTTTCGGGCATTGCAGGTTGGCATAGGTGAGGCCGCGGTCGCGTCGCTCTGCAATCTCGTCAGGAAGCAGGATAATCAGGCGCTCCTGCACACCGAGCAGGCGTTGCCAGCGCCTGTGTTCCGCGAACAGGGCCTTCAGATTGCGCAGCATCCGCACCAGGATGTCTCGCGGGTGCGCGGCATGCAGATAGGCGGCCAGCGTCAGATCGTCGGAATCCCCATACTCCTCGGCATACGGTTCCAGTCTTTCTTCCAGCTCCTCCCGGGACAGGCTGGCGCCATTGAACGGATCAAGAATGATTTCGCCGGATTGCACGGACAGTTTCATCAGGAAATGTCCGGGGAATGAAATGCCCTTGACGTTCAATCCGATCTGTTGCGCAAGCTCCATGTAGATCACCGCGAGCGAAATCGGAATCCCGCGGCGAGTATGGATCACGCGGTGCAGATAGCTATTGTCCGGGTCGTAGTAATTGTTGACGTTTCCGCCAAACCCCAGCTCCTGATAGAAGAAGTGATTGAGCATGCGCAGTTTCTGGATGCTTGACGCATCCGACGCGAGCCTGCGCTGGAGATTGGCGGCAAACAGGTCGACCTCGGCCTGTGTGGCAGCAAGGTCCAGTTGCGGATCGACATCCTGTGCAATGGCCAAGGCGGCTTCGAACAAGGGAATGTCGTCATCCTGCTGAACCAGCGAAGTGAAGTAATCGAGAGCACTGATCATCATACAGAACCATCATATAACCATGGAGCCGGCAAGAGAAGGCCGGTAGGGCATAAAAATGCCCGGTGCCCGATTTATGACGATGTGCGCTTGAAATCGCTGAACCTGAATCCCATCGCGAGCAGGGCGCCGAAATAGGTGATGCCGCAGGCGAGCAGGACCGCGGTCAGGGCGCCGACACGCCACAGCGGATGCGCTTGCAAGGCAAGCCAATCGAACTGGCCTGCCGTCCACAAGGCAACACCCGCAAGCAGCAGCAGGGCGCCGGCCAGGCGTACCAGAAACAGCAGCCAACCCTTATTAGCTACATAAATTCCGCGCCGACGCAGCCCCCAATAGAGAAAGATGGCATTGATGCAGGCCCCAAGGCCGATCGACAAAGCCAGGCCGGCATGGGCTATCCAGGGAACGAATACCAGGTTCATCAGCTGGGTGGCAATTAGGACGAGGATAGCAATCTTCACCGGTGTCTTGATGTCCTGTTTTGCATAGAAGCCCGGGGCCAATATCTTTACCAGAATCAATCCGATCAACCCGACGCCATACGCAATCAATGCGCGTCCGGTCATTGCGACCGATTCCTGATCGAATTTGCCGTAATGAAATAAGGTAGCGGTAAGTGGTTCCGACAATGTCGCGAGTCCGACCGCCGATGGCAAGGCAAGCAGGAAAGTCAGCCGCAAACCCCAGTCAAGCAAGGAAGAATATTCATCCTTATCCGCGTCGGCATGGGCTTTCGCCAGGCTGGGCAGAAGGATTGTGCCCAGGGCGACGCCAAGCAATGCAGTCGGAAATTCCATCAACCGGTCCGCGTATGACAGCCAGGAAACGCTGCCATTTTCCAGGTGCGATGCGATGTTTGTGTTGATGATCAGGCTAATCTGTGCGACCGAGACGGCGAAGGTGGCCGGCACCATTTGTTTCAGGACCCGGCGGACCCCTTCATCCTTCAATGCCGCTTTGGGGTTGAAGGAAATACGCGGCAGCATGCTTATCTTGCGCAGCGCAGGAAGCTGAAACGCAAGCTGAAGTACGCCACCGACAAATACTGCGCCCGCCAAGGCGTACACCGGTTGTGAAAGGTGAGGCGCTGCAAAGAGTGATGCAGCTATGAAAGACAGGTTGAGAAGCACCGGCGTGAACGCCGGAACCCGGAATTCACGCCATGTATTGAGAATGCCGCCCGCCAATGCGACGAAGGACATGAATCCGATATAGGGAAACATGATTCGGGTCATAGTGACGGAACTCGCAAAGGCATCGGCGTCGGACTTCAGGCCGGTGGCAATGAAATAGACTATGGCCGGAGCCGCAATGATGCCGAGAGCGCAGGTCGCTAATAAGGCCCAGGTGAGGATGGTGGCGACATGGTCGACCAATTGTTTGGTGGGCTCGTTGCCTTTTTGATTGCGATACTCTGCCAGGATAGGAACGAACGCCTGCGAAAATGCCCCTTCCGCGAATAATCGTCTGAGCAGATTCGGTATGCGGAAGGCAACAAAGAAAGCGTCGGTATAGGCGGATGCGCCGAAGGCCCTTGCGATCAACAGTTCACGAAGCAAGCCCGTCACTCGGGAGAGCATGGTCATGCCGGAGACTGTAGCCAGCGTTTTGTGCAGATTCATGGGGCGCCATTATAGCCGCTGGTCAATGCACTCGACGGCATGAAATGCCGGCCTGCGTGGCGTTAAGACGGGTTTGCAGCAAATTGCCCATTTTCCGAAAAGCCGATATAATCTGCGGCTTTACTGAATTCTGTCTCGCAATCTGCGTACGCAGTTCGATTTCGTTCTAGGAACCATTCATGGCAAATACCGCACAAGCGCGCAAACGTGCTCGTCAAGCAGTCAAGCAAAACGCACACAATTCCAGCCAGCGTTCGACGCTGCGCACGGCAGTCAAGGCTGTCCGCAAGGCAATCGAAGCAGGCGACAAGGCTGCAGCGACGCAGGTGTTTCAAAATTCGATCTCGACCATCGATCGTATCGCTGACAAGAAAATCATCCACAAGAATAAAGCCGCTCGTCACAAGAGCCGCCTTGCAGCTGCGTTGAAAGCGCTGGCCTAATATCTTTCCTGTCCGGTCTTATACGGTCGGACTGATCCGGTTAGAACAACACAAAAGCCCGCATGACATTGTCATGCGGGCTTTTGTCGTGTCTGCTTTTTATGCCTGCTTCAATATCAATTCCGGCTTTGCTTCGGCAATCCTTCGATCAAGGTGCCCGGTTTAATATTTTTCTGTTTGAACCATCCCAAGTTCATTTCCAATGCATAGCGCGCCGGCTTCTTTGCGCAATGTGAATCAGTCGTCTCAGGCTGCATATCTTCAATGTTGATGATCTTTCCACTTTCGTCGAGAAATGCGACCGAGAGGGGAATATATGTATTTTTCATCCACATGCAGATGCCGGCCGGCCCGTCAAACAGAAACACCATACCCTCGTTAGGCCCAAGTTTTTGCCGATACATTAATCCCTGCTGGCGCTCCGCATCATTGGCGGCGACTTCGGCTTTGATAACGTGAATTCCGGCTGTGAGAGGAACTACGGGAAACTTTGCAGGCTGTTGGGCCATTGCCAAAGCCGTTCCCATCCCCGCAAGAACCGGTATCCATTTAGTAGAAAAAAATAGGGATCTGGTCATGTGCTGTTCACCTGTCTGATAAGGCTATCCTGAACAAACTCAAAGAATAAACAAAAAAGGCAGGCTAGGCCTGCCTTTTGTCATGTCGATCGCCGGATTACTTGGCTGCTGAAGCGGCTTTTGTCTCCGCCGCTTTCTTCACCTTTTTAGCCTTGGCCTTCTTCGCTTTTGTTTTGTTTACTTTAGGAGCTGGCGTGTCTGCTGCGGCAGGAGCCGCTGCCGGAGTTGCGGCTGGAGCGGCAGCATGGCCGGCAGCAAATACGGAAGTGGCAAACAGTCCGGTAACTAACGCGGCGATCAGCTTTTTCATGATAGGGCCTTAAGATAGGAATTGATATATGTTTAGCAACTTGAGTTTTGGTGAAGCAATTCTAATAACGACAGGCAAGAATGCCGGTTGACAATTGACCTGCGTGAAATCCATAAATACTTGCATCGTGCCACAGTGCGAATCCGCGTTGACGTAAGCGGCTTGCTATGATGTAAAGCCTTGCCGGTCAGCCTCATTTCAGGGATTATCCATGCGCTTTCGCACTGCTGTCGTCTCCATTCATGCCGTACTGCTCATTGCGCCCATGGTTACAGCTGCGGCACCCTATATACCCGCTGACGATAGCCAAGTATTGGAGACTCTGCCCTTCAAGGCGAACGACCCGGTTTCCCGGGAGTTGAGGCAAATGCGTGCTGACTTGCAACGCACTCCGAACGATCTGGCCACCGCGGTCCGGTTGGCGCGCCGCTATTACAGCCTGGTTGGCGAGGAGGGCGATCCTCGCTACCTCGGATATGCGCAAGCGGCGCTGGCTCCATGGTGGACCATGTCCGATCCGCCGACAGACGTCTTAATTTTGCGCGCAAGTCTAGGTCAGTTCAGGCATGACTTTGCCGGGGCGCTGGCTGATCTCGGGCAAGTCATCGAACGCGAACCCAAGAATAGCGAAGCGAGAACGCTTCGCGCAATCATCCATATCGTGCAGGCTCGGTACGACCAGGCTAGGGTCGATTGCCGCGCTATCCGTCAGGTCGCGGAGCTGATCGCCACCGGCTGCGAAGCAATGGTCGACGGTCTGACAGGCAAAGCTGATGCTGCCTATCAATCCCTTAGCGCGACCTTGAAGAGGCATCCGCAGGCGAGCATTTCCGAAAAATTGTGGGCGCATATCCGTCTGGCTGAACTGGCCGAGCGACTGCAGCGGCTCGATGTCGCTGAAATGCATTACAAGCAGGCATTGGCATTCAACATCACCGATGGTTTCCTGCTTGCCGCTTATGCAGATCTGCTTCTTGATCTGAAAAGGCCTGGCGATGTGGTCAAACTGCTGAACGACAAGGTGCGGTCCGACGTATTGCTGTTGCGATTGGCCTTTGCCGAGCGTGCGCTGAACATGTCGGTTGCCAGGGAGCATGAGGCAGTCTTGGCTGCTCGATTCGAGGCGGCACAACGGCGAGGCGAAACTGTGCACCAGCAAGAAGAAGCGCGTTTCGCGCTCTACGCGCAAAAAGATGCAAAAAAGGCTTTGGCGCTTGCGCAGGATAATTGGAAGGTGCAGCGGGAGCCGCGCGACGCTCGGATTTATCTTGAGGCTGGAATTGCAGCGAAAGATGCCAAGGCTGCTCAGCCGGTACTGCAATGGCTGTCGGAAAGCAAAATAGAAGACGCTTACCTGAACAGTCTCGGCCGCCAGTTGCAAGGGGGAGGCAAATGAGTCGCCTGTTCCTGCTTCTTTGTTTCCTTGCCAGTACTTTTAATGCACACGCCCACAAACCGAGCGATAGTTACCTGACCCTCAAAGCCAGCGGCAATCTCGTCGAAGGACAATGGGATATCTCGCTGCGCGATATTGATTTCGCCATCGGACTGGACGCCAACGGCGACGCCCAGATCACTTGGGGAGAGGTGCGTGCAAGGCATGCGGAGATTGCTGCCTATTCGATGTCACGGCTGGCATTGTCCAGCGGCGGGAGGGCATGTCCGTCATCGGTGTCCGAGCATCTTGTTGATGAGCATACGGATGGCACCTATGCAGTTCTACGCTTCACGGCGCAATGCGACTTCCCGATTGAAGTTTTAAGTGCGCGGTACAGTCTGTTCTTCGACATCGATCCGCAACATAAAGGGCTATTGCGACTTCAGTACGAGGGAGCAAGCAGCTCGGCAATCTTCACGCCTGACAAAGCGACGCAGGAATTCACGCTGGGTCGGCCCGATAAGCTTCAACAGTTTCTCGATTTTTGCGCAGAGGGCGTCTGGCATATCTGGATCGGTTTCGACCACATTTTGTTCTTGTTGGCATTGCTTCTTCCCGCGGTGTTATGCCGGGAAAATAAGGAGTGGCATGCGGTGCATGCGTTCGCTCCGGCATTCTGGACAGTATTGAAAATTGTGACCGCATTCACGGTCGCGCACTCAATCACACTCAGCCTTGCAACGCTCGGGGTTGTTAGCCTGCCTTCGCGACTGGTGGAGTCGACAATTGCTGCATCGGTCGTGATAGCCGCACTCAACAATATATTCCCGCTGTTCAGCGAACGGCGTTGGGCAATGGCATTCCTGTTTGGCCTGATCCACGGTTTCGGCTTTGCGAGTGTATTAAGCGATCTGGGTCTGCCGCAGGATGCGTTGCTGCTCACCTTGATTGGTTTCAACATCGGTGTTGAAGTAGGGCAACTGGCGATCGTCGCGGTATTCCTGCCGATCGCTTTCGTTTTACGTCGCGGAGTGTTCTACCGAAAAGCAGTGCTGATCGGCGGCTCGTTGCTGATTGCAGCCCTGGCGCTGGCCTGGTTCATCGAACGGGCTTTCGATCTGGAGTTTTTGCCGATTTGAGCCGGGTTTACGAAAGCGCATTGATGGAAATTTCACGCCAGTCACCCGGCCACAAGGGATGAGTTTCCAGAGATACGGCGCCGATCGCGATTCTGATGAGCCTCAGGGTAGGCAAGCCTACTGCCGCCGTCATGCGGCGCACCTGCCTGTTTTTACCTTCCGAGATTCGGATCAACAGCCATGACGTCGGCCTGTCCGCACGCTGCCTGATGGCAGGCTCGCGCGGCCAAAGCCAATCAGGCGCATGGATGTGCGCTGCCTCGCATGGACGAGTCGTGAAATCACCTAGATTGATCGGCTGCCGAAGCTTGTTTAATGACGCCGGATCGGGGACTCCCTCCACTTGCGCGATATAGGTTTTGATGACTTTGCGCTCGGGATGGCTGATCTGGTGCTGCAACTGACCATCATCCGTCAGCAGCATCAGCCCCTCACTATCCGCATCGAGACGACCTGCAGGATAAATACCGGGCAGTTGAATGTAATCGGCTAGCGTGGGACGCGTCGGATGCCGCGAAAACTGGCACATCACCTGATAGGGCTTATTGAATAAAATGAGGGCCATGCTAAGCTTTTCTAACAAAATGGCAACCCGGATTGCAGGATGCCCGGCGCTGGATCGGATTGTACAGCCCGGCCGGCAAGTAGCCGAAGACCTTGCGGTTTAAGCGGCTTCGCGGTTTCTGGCTCGCAAATTGATGGCATCTAGTAAAATACTCGTGCATAATACGAAACGCTGTCTTATGTCTTATATAAGACATCCGCCATAAAGCTGCCGTACAACGGCCCTCTCTTTTTCTCCTTAACCCCGGAGCCTAAGATGTATCAACATATCAAAGTGCCTGCCGATGGCAAGAAAATTGCCGTTAATGCCGATTTTTCCCTGAGCGTTCCTGACAATCCCATCATTCCCTACCTGGAAGGTGACGGGACGGGCGTGGATATCAGTCCGGTCATGATCAAGGTGGTGGACGCGGCAGTTGCCAAAGCATACGGCGGCAAGCGCAAGATCAGCTGGATGGAAATTTACGCCGGCGAGAAATCAACCAAGGTATATGGCCCGGACGTCTGGCTGCCCGAGGAAACACTCCAGGTATTGAAAGAGTATGTCGTGTCCATCAAGGGACCGCTGACAACGCCGGTCGGCGGCGGTATCCGTTCGCTGAACGTGGCACTTCGCCAGGAACTCGACCTGTATGTCTGCCTGCGCCCGGTTCGTTACTTCAAGGGCGTACCGTCGCCGGTGCGTGAGCCGGAAAAGACCGACATGGTGATCTTCCGCGAAAACTCCGAGGACATCTATGCCGGTATCGAATGGCAGGAAGGCTCCGACGGTGCCAAGAAGCTGATCGACTTCCTGGTCAAGGAAATGGGCGTCAAAAAGATCCGCTTCCCGCAGACATCCGGCATCGGCGTGAAGCCGGTATCGCGCGAGGGGACGGAACGCCTGGTACGCAAGGCAATTCAGTACGCGATCGACAACGACAAGCCATCGGTGACGATCGTGCACAAGGGCAACATCATGAAGTACACGGAAGGCGGCTTCCGTGATTGGGGTTATGCGCTGGCGCAAAACGAATTCGGCGCGCAGCTGGTCGATGGCGGTCCATGGTGCAAATTCAAGAATCCGAAGACCGGGCGTGAGATTACCGTCAAGGATTCGATTGCTGACGCTTTCCTGCAGCAGATCCTGTTGCGCCCGAACGAGTACAGCGTGATCGCTACCTTGAACCTGAACGGCGACTATATTTCCGACGCCCTGGCTGCGCAGGTTGGCGGTATCGGTATTGCGCCGGGTGCCAACATGTCCGATTCCGTTGCCATGTTTGAAGCCACGCACGGTACAGCGCCGAAGTACGCAGGCAAGGATTACGTCAATCCGGGTTCGCTGATTCTGTCCGCGGAAATGATGCTGCGTCACATGGGATGGCTTGAAGCGGCCGATCTCATCATCAGTTCGATGGAAAAATCAATCAATTCGAAGAAGGTAACTTATGACTTTGCACGCCTGATGGAAGGCGCGACGCAAGTGTCGTGTTCCGGTTTCGGTGAAGTGATGATCGAAAACATGTAATTATGTCTTGATGCACGAAAGGCCGGATGATGTCCGGCCTTTTTTATTGCACTTTTCGTTATTTGACGAGTGTCTGTTCAAGGGCAAACCGTATCAGGTCGGCCTGTCCCTCAATGCCAAGTTTGCGTTTGATATTCAGGCGATGGGTTTCTATCGTGCGGACGCTGAGGTCAAGTTCACGTGCAATATGTTTATTCGACTTTCCGGTCGCAATGCGCTGCAACACTTCTCTTTCGCGCGGCGTCAGCAGGAGCGCTGGCGACATTGGCCGGGCAAGCTGTCTCGCCAATCCGGCGCTGTAGTAAATACCGCCTGACATGACTGTATCAATGGCTGTAATGATGTCCATCGCCGGCGCATCCTTCAGTACATACCCACGCGCACCAGCCTGTATTGCCTGCATGACATATTCAGCCTTGTCATGCATGCTAAGCATCAAGACCGCAATTTCCGGATATAGCGCATTGAATCGACCAGTAAGCTCGATACCGCTCTTGCCGTTCAGATTGATATCCATCAATGCCAAATCAATTGTGTGCGACGCGGCGTACTCCAAAGCTTCGTCAGCCGAACCGGCCTCCGCAACAACGGCAAACTGCGGAATCGTTTCTAGTCGTGCGCGCAAGCCATCCCGCACAAGCGGATGATCATCAACCAACAGGATATGAACGAAGGCTTGAGTAAGCATTTTTAGGATCTTGGTAGAGTTGCGATGACTTGAGTACCATCTGCAGAGGATGTCAAAAGCAGTTTTCCGCCAACTGCTTCCAATCGCTCATGCATATTGCGCAAGCCGATGCCACGTTTAGGATGCTGTGCAATCTGTGCGACATCGAAGCCTACACCGTTATCGGAAACAAGCAATTGGACGCATTGATTGTTCCCGACCAGTCGCACACTGGCATGAGATGCGACGGCGTGGCGCTTGATGTTAGTAAGTGCCTCTTGCGCGATGCGGAACAATACCGTGTTCCCAACGTCGCTCAGTCCATCTGTCGTGCCGATATTTTCAAAATCGAACGAGAGCGAACTATGCTCCGAAAACTCACGCGTCAAATGATCAAGCGCCGCTGCAAGTCCCAGATCATCCAGAAGTGCCGGCCGCAGGTCATGGGAAATCCGGCGCACTTCGCCAAGTACATCATTCAATTGTCCAGCTGCGCGATCAAAAGACAACCGGGCGAATTCTGGTCGGGCAGCATGTGATGAAAGTTTGGCAATTCCTGATTCGATCTGCAACTTGATCGACACCAGCAATTGACTGATGCTGTCGTGCAAATCTCGCGAAAGACGCGCACGTTCATCCTCCTGGGAGCGCACCACACGTTGCGCAAGGGCTTTGAGTTTTGCATCGGCGACGCGATATTCGCTGATATTCAAAGCCAGCCCGGATATGGCAATGATCAATGCGCCTGTGATCGCAATGCCGGCGATCCAGATCATCGTATTGTGAATGTTGCCGGATATCTGAGTGTCAATCTTCGAAATGGCGGCGTCGACATCGTCCATGTAGATGCCCGTTCCCAGCATCCATCCCCAACGCTCCAGCATCACGACATAACCCAATTTGGGCGCGATTTTTCCGGCCGATGGCTTTTCCCATAGGTAACGCTGAAAACCGCCGCCTTCCTTGGCGCGGGCGGTCAGTAGCTGGATCGTTGGTCTTCCGCTGGCATCTCGCATCTCCCATAAATTTCGGCCAATTAACTCCGGCTGCCTAGGGTGCATCAAATTGTTGCCGTTAAGATCATAAACAAAGAAGTAGCCGTCGTCTCCGAAATTCAACTTGGCCAGGATTGCCTTCGCCTCATTCAATGTGGCTTCATCTTTGCGGCCAGAGTCGTACAAATGATCGATTGACTGAGTAGCGAGCGCGACATAATGCCGTAATTCGGCTTCCTTGCTGGCCAAATAAGCTGCCTCGACTGACGCACGCTGCTGATCCGCGAGAACGGTAGCTTGATACCTGACGGCCAGCGCAATAGCGATCAGCGCTATGATGAGCGGTGTGATCGCAAGGAGAATAACTTTTTGCCGGAGTTTCATAGCGCATGACTTTAACGATATTTTGAGCAACAGCAAATGTATTTAGCTTGGCGGGAGAAAGGACGATATAGGCGGGGCTGTAAAAAAGCGCTTTGTAGTGAAGAATATGCCATACAGCTTCAAGGCGAAAAAAAACCCCGCTTCTGCGGGGCTTCTCTTGCTCTTGCTAATCGGCGTGATTAGGGGGCTTGAATGTTTGAAGCTTGCTTGCCTTTGGGGCCTTGCGTTACTTCGAACTGGACTTTTTGACCTTCTTTGAGGGTCTTGAAGCCGTTCATCTGGATTGCGGAAAAGTGGGCGAACAAATCTTCACCGCCGTCATCCGGAGTGATAAATCCGAAGCCTTTGGAGTCATTGAACCACTTAACGGTACCTGTTGCCATAAAAGCGTCTTTCAAATAAGAACTAATCACACGAGCCGTATAAGCAAGAAGCCTCGCGTAACGCAGCCCCCTCCTAAACCTTGCTCACTTCATATTGACAATCGCATAAGTACTGCAATTTCAATAATTACCATTGTTCCCCCAAAAATTGTAAAAGTCAAGGCGCATTTCTGACAGTTTTGAGTTTTTACAATCACGATAGTACTGTACTCTTGTTTTAATGGATTCGGTCTACATCTGCGCACTATCCTGAAACGGCGTAACATCGGCAAACACATATAGAATGGTTTTACTTGTCCGTTAAGGAATTTGGACTTTTTTAGAATAAACGCATGGCAACTAAGCATGACAACGGTACAGTACTTGCTAGGCAAGAGGAGAAGCTCAAGCCACCGCCGATGTATCAAGTGCTGCTTCTGAACGACGATTACACTCCGATGGAGTTTGTTGTGGCAATCATTCAGGAGTACTTCAACAAAGATCGAGAAACCGCGACGCAGATCATGCTCAAGGTTCATCGTGATGGAAAAGGTTTGTGCGGCGTGTATCCTAAGGATATCGCGTCCACGAAGGTCGAATTAGTGTTAACCCACGCTCGAAAGGCAGGGCACCCCCTGCAATGCGTGATGGAGGAAGCATGATTGCGCAGGAATTGGAAGTTAGTTTGCACATGGCTTTTGTCGAAGCTCGTCAGGCACGGCATGAGTTCATCACCGTCGAGCACTTGTTGCTCGCACTGCTAGACAATCCGTCGGCAGCTGAAGTGCTGCGCGCATGCGCAGTGAATATTGAAGACTTGCGAAAAACGCTGACGAATTTCATCAGTGACAATACGCCGACGGTTCCGGGCACAAGCGAAGTCGATACGCAGCCCACACTCGGTTTCCAGAGAGTGATCCAGCGAGCCATCATGCATGTCCAGTCGGCATCGAATGGCAAGAAGGAAGTGACCGGCGCGAACGTGTTGGTCGCCATTTTCGGCGAGAAGGACTCGCACGCGGTGTATTACCTGCATCAACAAGGCGTCACGCGACTTGATGTAGTGAATTTCATTTCGCATGGTGTCCGCAAGGATCAGCAAACCGATTCTCAGAAAGCGCCGGAAGGTGCCGAAGACGCACAAGCCGAAGGTCAGCAGAAAGAAAGCCCGCTTGATCAGTTCACCCAGAATCTGAACAAACTGGCGGCCGAAGGCAAGATTGATCCATTGATCGGGCGCGAGTCCGAAGTAGAACGTGTCATCCAGACCTTGTGCCGTCGCCGTAAAAATAATCCGTTGCTGGTTGGTGAGGCCGGTGTCGGGAAGACCGCGATCGCCGAAGGGCTCGCCTGGCGCGTGACGCAGGGCGATGTTCCCGAAGTGCTGCAAAACGCCGTGGTGTACTCGCTTGACATGGGCGCGTTGTTGGCCGGTACGAAGTATCGCGGCGATTTTGAGCAGCGCCTGAAGGCCGTTCTCAAGCAGTTGAAGGACAATCCGCAAGGCATCCTGTTTATCGATGAGATCCATACGATCATCGGTGCCGGATCGGCGTCCGGTGGCACGCTGGATGCGTCTAATCTGCTCAAACCGGCTTTGTCGAGCGGACAGTTGAAGTGCATCGGCGCGACGACTTATACCGAATTCCGTGGCGTGTTCGAGAAGGATCATGCGTTGTCCCGTCGATTCCAGAAAATCGACGTGAATGAGCCAACGGTTGAGCAAACAGTGCAAATCCTGCGCGGATTGAAATCGCGCTTCGAAGAGCACCATGGCGTCAAGTACTCGTCTTCAGCGCTGACATCGGCGGCTGAACTGGCAGCTCGGTTCATCAATGACCGTCATTTGCCGGACAAGGCAATCGATGTGATCGATGAGGCAGGGGCGGCTCAGCGCATTCTGCCGAAGTCGAAACAGAAGAAGACCATCGGCAAATCCGAGATCGAAGACATCATCTCGAAGATCGCTCGTATTCCGCCGCAGACCGTCAACCAGGACGACCGCACCAAGCTGCAGACCATCGACCGCGATCTCAAGAACGTGGTGTTTGGTCAGGATCCTGCAATCGAGGCTTTGGGCTCCGCAATCAAGATGGCACGTGCCGGTCTTGGCAAGACAGACAAGCCTATCGGCTCGTTCCTGTTCTCCGGTCCGACGGGCGTCGGCAAAACCGAAGTCGCGAAGCAGTTGGCATTCATCCTGGGCATTGACCTGATCCGTTTCGATATGTCGGAATACATGGAGCGTCACGCGGTAAGCCGACTCATCGGTGCGCCGCCGGGTTATGTAGGTTTCGACCAGGGTGGTTTGCTCACCGAAGCAATCACCAAGAAGCCGCACGCCGTCCTGCTGCTGGACGAAATTGAGAAGGCACACACGGATATCTTCAATATCCTGTTGCAGGTGATGGATCACGGCACGCTGACCGACAACAACGGACGCAAGGCTGACTTCCGCAATGTCATCATCGTCATGACGACGAATGCCGGCGCGGAAAGCCTGCAGAAGCGTTCGATCGGGTTCACCGACAAGAAGGAAGCCGGCGACGAAATGGCCGACATCAAACGGATGTTCACGCCGGAGTTCCGGAACCGTCTTGATGCGATCATCAGCTTCCGTCCACTGGACGAGGAAATCATCCTGCGCGTGGTCGACAAGTTCCTGATGCAGCTGGAAGAGCAGTTGCACGAGAAGAAGGTCGAGGCGGTGTTCAGCGAAAACCTTCGCAAGTTCCTGGGACGGAAAGGCTTCGATCCGTTGATGGGCGCCCGCCCGATGTCCCGATTGATCCAGGACATGATTCGCAAGGCGCTGGCGGACGAGTTGCTGTTCGGCCGGTTGGTGTCCGGCGGACGTGTTACGGTCGATCTCGACGACAAGGAGCAGATCAAGCTCGACTTTGCGGAAGGGGATATCGACCCGCCCGCGGCTCCCGAGGAAACGCTGGAAGTCGAATAACAAGTCGCATATATTGAAAAGCCCGGTTCATGCAGGTGAACCGGGCTTTTTTTATGGGGCGGCGAGGCGGCTCTTGGCCCGCTTTCCAGGCTTTCGGGAGAAGCGCTTGTAGATGCGACTCACTATTGGGCTGGATTCGTTATTTCGAGATGGATGGCATTGATTGCATCAACAACGTTGTCGGGAAGCTGGATGGACAATGCATCGATATTTTCCTGTAACTGGTCCAGGGTGGTTGCGCCGATGATGGTTGATGCTACGAACCAGCGCGAATAGCACCATGCGAGCGCAAGCTTCGCCGGCGTCATGCCGTTGGAGCGTGCCAGTTCGGCGTAACGTCGCGTCGCATTCATGACCGATGGTCTTAGGTAACGCGGACTCCAGTTTGGCGGGAAAATGGTCAAGCGTCCATGGGCTTTCGGATCATCCAGATACTTCGCCGTAAGTTGGCCGAATGCGAGCGGGCTGTAAGCAAGCAATCCGACGTTTTCGCGATAACAGGTTTCATCCAAGCCGGATTCGTAGCTACGATTCACCAGGTTGTAGGCGTTCTGAATGGATGCAATCCGGGGGAAACCCTTGGTCTCCGCCAGCTTGATGAATTCGCTAACGCCCCAAGGGGTTTCGTTGGACACGCCGATATGGCGAATCTTTCCTGCCTTGACCAACGCATCCAATGCTTCGAGGGTGGCATCGATTTCAACATGTGGTCGCTCCTTTTCAGGATTGAAGCTTAGCTGACCGAAGATCGGTGCGTTGCGGCTCGGCCAGTGCAATTGGTACAAATCGATGTAATCGGTTTGCAGCCGCTGCAGGCTGCTGTCAACGGCCGCCCGGAGATTATCTGCATCGAAGTCCGTCCGGCCATTGCGTATCCACCCGAATCCGCGGGACGGGCCGGCCACTTTCGTCGCCAGGACCACTTTGTCTCGATTGCCTGATTTCTTCAGCCAGGTGCCGATATAGCGTTCGGTCAGCCCTTGCGTTTCAGCGCGTGGCATCACGGGATACATCTCTGCGGCATCAACGAAATTGATACCCCGTTCCAATGCGTAATCAAGTTGGCTGTGCGCCTCGCCTTCGGTGTTTTGTTCGCCGAACGTCATTGTTCCGAGGCAGATTTTGGATACTGTCAAATCACTCGTGCCGAGTCGAATTTTTTGCATGCTGTTCGTTACCATTGATTGAAGGTGATGATGCGGAGTCGCACAATACTCTAACGTGATTTCCGCAATGACGCTGCACACTCCCGAATAAGGGCCGGGCCGCGATATATTAATCCGGTATAAAGTTGAACCAGTGACGCGCCTGCGTCAACCTTCGCCTGCGCATCTTTTCCGGAAAAGATGCCGCCGACTCCAATGATCGGTAAAGCGTCACCGATTTCCTTCTTCAACTGGCGGATTACCGAAGTGGATAATTCCAGTACCGGTGCGCCCGACAATCCGCCTGTTTCTTCAGCGTGCTGCATCCCTCGCACCGCACTGCGCGAAATAGTGGTATTCGTGGCGATCACACCGTCGATTTTATGCCTGACCAAGGCGTCGGCGATCGTCTTGATCTGTTCTGCATCGATGTCCGGCGCAATTTTAAGCGTGATGGGAACATAGCGCATGTGCTGGTCGGCAAGCCGATGCTGCGTGTCCTTCAATTTCGACAGAAGCGCATCGAGCTCCGACGACTGCTGCAGTTGACGAAGATTTTTGGTGTTGGGGGAGGAAATGTTCACCGTGACGTAATGCGCATAGGGATACACCTTTTCCAGGCAATGCACATAGTCGTCTGCAGCGCGTTCCAGCGGTGTATCGGCATTCTTTCCGATGTTGAGTCCAAGTATGCCTTCCTTGTTCTGATAGAACCGGGATGCCTGTACGTTTGAAACGAATGCGTCCACGCCGCCATTGTTGAAGCCCATCCGGTTGATGATGGCATTGGCTTTCGGTAATCGGAACATTCTCGGCCTGGGATTGCCGGGCTGGGCACGCGGCGTCACGGTTCCTACCTCGATGAACCCGAATCCAAGCGATGCCAATCCGTCAATGTAAGCGCCGTCTTTATCGAGACCGGCGGCCAAGCCGACTGGATTGGGAAAAACAATGTCCATGACCTTTCGCGGATCTGCTTTCGGCCGGGGGATTACGTTCGTCAATCCGATTCCGGCCGCCTGCCTTAAATACGGCAGAGTCAGGTTGTGTGCAGCTTCCGGGTCAAGAGAAAAAAGAAAAGGGCGTGCAAGCGCGTAGAGAAGTTTATCGGGCATAGATTGCGGGATCTGACCGGCTGCATGAAACGAACATGAATCACGCGAAGCCAGGGCGCAGATTTGCCGAGACGAAAACCGCTATTTTAACGTCAGAACCAGTCTTCCCATTTCCCGTTTCTCAGAGCTTCCAGTGGTTTGAAATTCACCTTGTAAGCCATCTTGGGGCTGTCCTGAATCCAATATCCCAGATAAACGAAAGGGATATCGAGGCGTCTTGCCTGTTCAATCTGCCATAGGACGTTATAGGTGCCGTATGACGCACCGCTTACGTCCGGATCATAGAAGGTATAAACCGATGAAAGACCGTCGTTCAGGATGTCGATAATGCTCACCATGCGCAGCGTGCCGTCCTCTTCACGGAATTCGACAAGGCGCGTGTTGACTTTGCTCTGGAGCAGGAACTGTGCGTATTGATCGCGGCTGTCCTGATCCATGCCGCCGCCGGCGTGACGCGCTGCCTGGTAGCGCAGATAGAGATCGTAGTGTTCGGGGACGTAAGCGAGATTGGTCACCCACGTCGTAAGATTTTGGTGCTTGACCCAAGCCCGGCGCTGGCTGCGGCTCGCCGTGAACGCGTTGGCTTTCACCCTAACCGGCACGCATGCCTGGCAGCCGTCGCAATAGGGGCGGTAAGTGAAAATGCCGCTACGCCTGAACCCATTCTTGACGAGCTCGGAGTAGACATCGGCATTGATGAGATGCGAAGGTGTCGCGACCTGAGAACGTGCCTGACGCTCATCAAGGTAGCTGCACGGGTAGGGGGCAGTCGCGTAGAACTGCAGAGTGGCGAACGGTAGGTCTTTTAAATGCGTCATTTACGTCTAACCTAGCTGCGATGCTGACATCAGTAATTTACACCGTTAGACCACACGGCATAAGTGTTTTTCTCAACAAGTCAAAATAAATTTGGCACCTTCCATCGCTCGATGGCGGGCTGGTTGATAGCGGTTTTTAAATGGGTCAAAAATTCGGCCCGGGATATCGGGGAGGCGCCGAGCGATGCCAGATGAGAAGTCTCCTGTTGACAGTCAATCATCTTCACTTCGTGTTCTCTTAGAAAGGAAACCAAATACGTCAATGCCACTTTTGATGCATCACTGACCCGCGCGAACATCGACTCGCCGTAGAACATTTTCCCGATTGCTATTCCATACGCCCCGCCGACCAATACGTCATCCAACCAAACCTCGGAAGAGTGCGCATACCCAAGACGGTGCAGGGCAGTATAGCTCTGTACGATTTCTTCAGAAATCCAGGTGCCGCCACCTTCTCCGCGTGGTGCCGCACAGGATCGCATGACCTCCTCGAACGCACTGTCGAAGCGAACTTGCCATTGACCTCCAATCCGCATGCTGTTGTGAACCTTTTTGAGGGTCTTTTTAAGACTGTGTGAAATAACAAATCGATCCGTCATTAAAACCATGCGGGGATCTGTGCTCCACCATAGGATCGGCTGCCCTGCGGAATACCAAGGAAATACTCCATGGCAATAAGCATCCAGCAAGCGCTGGGGCGAAAGATCTCCACCTGCTGCGAGCAGACCGGGCGCGCCGTCTTCTTCAGTTAATGCTTTCGACACATCGGGGAAAGGCGTATCGCTACCCAACCAGGGAATCATAGGGCCTCCCCAAAGAAGCGCATCATGTCGCCCTGATTTGGTGCGTGCAAGGATGGAGAAAAATCCATGGGATAAGAACTTTATAAAAATCAATGGCTTGCATAATTGCACTAAAACGGAACGAGTTTTGCTTCCATAGTGCAATCAATTTCAGGCATGCACTTTTATCGGGAGGTTTTGCGCAATGGATTCACTAAAAAATGGAGCCGACGCCCTATTTATACTACTCGGGGCGATTATGATTTTAGCAATGCACGCGGGTTTTGCATTTCTTGAGCTTGGTACAGTTAGAAAGAAGAATCAGGTCAATGCATTGGTCAAAATCCTTGTCGACTTCGCTGTGTCGACGATCGCTTACTTCTTTGTAGGGTACAGCATCGCATATGGCATCGGTTTCTTCTCCGATGCGGAAACGCTTGCGGCGAAAAACGGATTCGAGCTGGTAAAGTTCTTTTTTCTCCTTACATTTGCTGCGGCCATTCCTGCCATCATTTCCGGCGGCATCGCGGAACGGGCAAAATTCTATCCACAGATTGTCGCCACAGCCTTGCTGGTTGGTCTTGCTTACCCGTTTTTCGAAGGCATTGTGTGGAATCAGCGCTTTGGCTTCCAAGCCTGGTTGAAAGAGGCATTTTCCGCCGAGTTCCATGACTTCGCGGGCTCCGTGGTCGTGCATGCGGTAGGGGGCTGGGCAGCCTTGCCCGCCATTTTGCTGCTCGGTGCCCGCCGTGGGCGCTATTCAAAAGACGGCGCAATCTCCGCCCATCCACCGTCAAACATTCCTTTTCTTGCCCTCGGCGCGTGGATTCTTGCGGTCGGCTGGTTCGGTTTCAATGTGATGAGCGCGCAAACGCTCGACAAGATGAATGGCCTCGTCGCGCTGAATTCCCTGATGGCCATGGTCGGCGGCACACTGGTTGCCCTCGCCGTCGGGAAAAATGACCCCGGCTTCGTTTATAACGGACCTTTGGCCGGGCTGGTTGCCGTGTGCGCCGGGTCGGATTTGATGCATCCTCTTGGAGCACTGGTCACCGGAGGCGTCGCGGGTGGGGTGTTTGTTTGGATGTTCACGCTCACGCAGAACAAGTGGAAAGTTGACGATGTCCTGGGAGTCTGGCCGCTGCACGGATTGTGTGGCGCCTGGGGTGGTATCGCTGCCGGCATATTTGGCCAAAAGGCCTTGGGCGGACTGGGCGGAGTGGCTCTGATGTCGCAGCTCATTGGCACGGCAATGGGCATCACCATCGCTGCTTTTGCAGGCGCAGTCATTTACGGGACGTTGAAAGTCTTAGTCGGTATTCGCCTCGATCCTGAAGAAGAGTTTGATGGCGCAGACCTGTCAATTCACAGGATTAGCGCAACGGCTGAACGGGAAACCAACTGGTGAATGCCGGGTTTGCCACGCAACGGCAGGCTATAACACGCTCTTGAAGCATTGAATCGTGCCGCTTTTTGGCGCGCGGTGCAGTTCTTCCTGTGCGCTTGCTGAAAAAAATTGGCCAGCCGGTTATGCAGCCCTCAACGACCTGTTATCCGGGTTGCCGCAGCTTTTTAGTGATGTCGTATGTATGCAGTTCGTAGGCGCCCTCGCCATTCTTGACTTTCTTCAGATCGGCGAAATATGACTTGAGGGTATAGGCTACCGTGGG
>NZ_DASZBA010000068.1:0-21641 GCF_035944575.1 Noviherbaspirillum sp. | reverse complement strand
ACAGCCCCTTCTTGCGTGCCTCGGCCGCGCCGGCCTTGGCGATGGCGCGCACGCACATGGCAACGGTGCCGGCAAATGCCTCGTCATACCAGGGATTGGCGCCGCTGACGCCGACCACGATACCGTCCACCACCGCGCTGCCCCAAAGTACGGTATCGCCTGCTGCCAGCAGATGCGGCTGCAGTTCCTGCACGAGGTGGCTGTCGAGGCCGGTGCGCCAGGCTACTTTCGCCTTGGCCCGCGCAAATCCCGCATAATCGGCATCCCATTTTTCCCGGTCGCCGACCGCATGTTCGTACAGGATTGCTTCCTCGAATGAACAGACTGACGGCGTGCGCAGCGGATCCATGACGACAATGTAAAGGAAGCCGCTTTCGCCGACTTCCTTATGCTTCATGGCCTCATGAATCAGCGGCAGGCTCATCTGCACTGCCTTTTCCGCAGCGGCGCGGTCGATCAGGAAACTTCCGGATGGTTTCATATTGATTACGCTGGTAAGAGATGGGTTGAAAAAGGGTTGATAGTGTGGCTTGTTCATGCGGCGAATGGATTGCGACGCCACAAGGAATGCGGCGTCGGCGTGTCTTATTGCGTCACCAGGCGGAAGGCGGCATCCCAATCGTCGGCGAAGCGCCGGATGCCGAAACGTTCCAGCGCATACCGCCGTCCGTTGTCGCCCAGCGCGCGCGCTTCCCGCGGATCGGCCAGCAGCCGGTGCATGTGCTCGATCAGCTTGTCGATATCGGTATCCGCATAGCCAGATACGCCATTGTCGATGACGGTTGCCATCTCGGTGGTTGCCAGCGCCACGACCGGCAACCCGACCATCATGGCTTCGATCACGGCGAGGCCGAGGCTGGTATAACGGATCGGATTGAAGAAGAAGCGGTATTGCGCCATGAATGCCGGTAACTGCGCATGCAGCACTTCGCCGACGCCGCCGGGCATTTCATCGGCGCCCATGCCGGCCAGTTCCAGCGGTACCTTTTCATGCACCCGTCGATACACATCTCCGCCGAGACGGCGGCCACGGCGCGCAAGGTGATTCACCACCGCCAGTCCGCGGGGGCGGCCGCCGTCATAGCGGGCATCGTCCGGCACGACGACCCCGTGTTCGATGATGCGTGTCGGCGTGCGGCGGTTATCCCACATCAGCGCGTTGAACGGCGTGACATGCACCAGCAATATCGACGGATCATCGACAGGATGCGGCATGTCGGTCGGGTGTTCGCGCGGCGTGTCGTGTTCGAGATAGATCTTCGGCAGACGGCGCTGATCTTCAGTCAGGTAGATGTGCTGGTCCTTCAGGTATTGGTCGTCGTCCTGAAAGAGGATGCAATCGAATTGTTCGTCCTTGACCCGGTCGACTGGCATGTCGATGACATTGTCGCCCCAGGGGATATGGCCGTGGCGGCCGCCGTAACCGGGAGGACGGTCGGGTTTGGAAAGGACGTAGAAATCGTGAGGAGATTGGGTGAGGTAGTAGAGGTAGCTTCCGTGAGTATGCCAGGTGAGGATTTTTAGTTTTTTGGGCATGGCTGATTATTTTTTTCGACGAAGTATTTTGATGATGCAATGCTGCTTTTCCTTCGCGTAGGCTAGCTGGCAATGGCTTCGGCGGAGCACCTGCAAGGGGAAATCCAGAGCGACGGAACGTCTCCGGTAATGCAACGCTTTCTTCGAAGATACTAGCCGGGACTGGCCCCGGCGTAGGGGTGGGGCAGTCCGCGCAGGGGTACTGAGGCCGATCGACGACATAACCGTGTCAATACCCTTTCGAAGTCAATTCAAATAAACCCCACCCGGAACTTGAACGCCCCGACAGCGCGCCAGTACACCGCCAGCGGCGGAATAAGTACCGACGTGATGATCATCTCCACCACATGCGAAAACGATCTGGAGGTGTTTTTCAACCGCTGATAGCAGAAGTGTCCTGTCATGATCAGCCATATCGCGCCGGCGATCATGGCGACGTTGGTCGCGCCTGTTGCAATGCCGGCGATGACGGCGATGATGCTGGCGACGATGAGGTAGAAGTCCCAGCGGGGCGTTGCCCGTATTTTTTCGCGGTAGCGGCCAGGATGCTTCTTGAACAGCAGGGCGTCGAACTGGATTTTTTTCACTTGCGAGAGACTGACGCCCCAGCCGGCCGGGCGGATCGGGTGGGTGATGACCGCTTTGGGTTCGTGCACGATATGCGCCTGGAAATCCAGCAGGCGGAAATACAGGTCCGAATCTTCACGCCATGCGAAACGGAAACGCTCGTCGAAGCCGTCGATGTTCTCCAGCATCTTGCGGCGGCAGAAGCAGTTGGCGGTGACGAACTCGGCGGTTTCCAGGTTCTTGGCGTCCTTTTCGTAGTCGGTCGGCGTGCCGGACAAGGGCATGACAATACGGCCCCATACCGCCTGCACGTCGCCGCGAAAGGCGCGCAATCCGTTTTCCAGCCAATCGGGCGAGGCGATGGTGTCGTCATCGGTAAAGGCGATGATGTCGCCGCGTGCGGCACGCCATCCCCGATTGCGGGCCGCTGCAGGACCATGCGGGCCGGGCGACGCGATGTAGATGACCTCGGGGCCGCTGTCGGCCGCGTGCTGCGCCCAGCGCTCGACGACTGCTCGGTTGGCGTCGCTCGGTCTGTCGTCGACCACAATGATTTCAAAGCGGTCGGGGTCAAACTTTTGCAGCACCAGGCTGGCGACGCACCGATTCAGCAGTTCGGGGCGTCCGCAGGTCGGCACCACGACAGACACCATGAGTTCGACGGGCGTCGGCGCACCGCCGTGATCACGGAAGACGCGGTTTCCCGCCGCGCGGGCATGCATGCGCAGACCGGCTTCGGCGGTGCCGGCATGCAAGCTTTCACCTTCGTTGTACACGACGAGGCGTTTACGGTTCCTTGTGAATGCAAGTACTTTCGACATGGTTGTTGTCCTGCAGATTCTTATTGATGCGCGTCACGGACTCGACAGGCATAACAGCTGCCGTGTCATCCGCGGATAGACTTTAAATCCGATGCAAGTCCCGTTCCACATTCTCAGGTGAATCTTTTTTGTGGCAACTTCAGGTGTATCGTACCGCCCCGATGACATCGTCCGGAGAGGGCAATCAATGCACGACCTGAAGATTCTTCTCCGCATCCTCCACTTCCGCGCTGCGTTCCTGCAATTGCCACAGGCGCGCGTACATTCCGCCTTGTGCCAGCAGGCGCATGTGCGTGCCCCGCTCGACGATGCGGCCGCGTTCCATGACGAGGATTTCGTCCGCATCTACCACCGTGGACAGGCGGTGCGCAATCACAAGGGTGGTACGGTTCTCGGAAAGCCGGTTCAATTCCGACAAGATCGCCCGCTCGGACTGGGTATCAAGTGCGGAGGTGGCTTCATCGAAAATCAGCAACGGGGGATTTTTCAGGATGGCGCGGGCAAGCGCGATACGCTGTTTTTCGCCGCCCGACAACATCACGCCGCGTTCGCCGACCGGCGTGTCGTACTGTTGCGGCAGCGAATCGATCAGCTCGTGGATATGGGCGGCGCGTGCCGCGGCGACGATCTGCTCATGGGTGGCGCCGCTGCGGCCATAGGCGATGTTGTAGGCGATCGTGTCGTTGAACAGAAGGGTTTCCTGGGGCACCACGCCAATCGCTTCCCGCAGGCTGCGGGTGGTGACGCCACGGATATCCTGGTGGTCGATATCGATATGGCCATCGCTGACGTCGTACAGGCGCAGCAGCAGCCGCGCCAGCGTGGATTTGCCCGATCCGCTGCCGCCCACCACCGCCACCGTGCCGCCGGCGGGAATGCGGAAACTGACATTTTTCAGAATCGGACGCTCCGGCGTATAGCCGAAACTGACGTCGTTGAACACCACTTCGCCGCGGCTCACCCTCAGCGCCGGCATGTTGGCCGGCTCATCGATTTCCGGCCGTTGGCGCAGCAGCTGGAACAGTTTTTCCGCATTGACAAGTGCGTCCTTCGCCTCGCGGTATACGAAACCCAGCGCATTGAGCGGCAGACAAATCTGTATCACATAAGCATTCACCAGGATCAGGTCGCCGACCGTCATCGCGCCGGTCATCACGCTCTGGCCGGCCAGCAGCATGACGGAGGCAACGCCCATCGCGATGATGCCGCTCTGGCCGATGTGCAGGATGAACAGCGCTTTCTGATTGCCGACGACCGCTTCCGCCCAGTTGTCCATGATGTGCTGGAAGCGGCTCGATTCCAGTTTTTCATTGGTGAAATATTTCACCGTGTCATGGTTGATCAGGCTGTCGGCCATGATGCTCTTGGCATTCGAATCGAGCCGATTGACCCGTCGCTGGAAGATTGCCCGCCGCGCGGTGAAGACGAGCGTAAAGCCGCAGTAGATCATGAATGTGACAGCCAAGGCCGCGGTAAACCAGCCGCTGTAGCGGGCGCTGATGATGGCCGTCACCATTCCGATTTCCAGCAAGGTCGGCACGATGGTGAACAGGCCTACGCCGAGCAGGAAAGCAATGCCGCTGGTGCCACGGTCGATGTCGGGCAGCAGGCCGCCAAGGCGCCGGCTCGAATGAAAACGCGCGCCCAGCGCATGCAGGTGGGTAAACGTATTCAGCGCATAAGTCGCCACCGTGTATTGCGTCACCCGTGAAAAGGCGAGATCACGCAACTCGTTGAAGAGCGTGCTGGCAAATCGCAGCAATGCATAGCCGACCAGCAATACGATGGGCAGGGTGGTGAACTGCTCGGGACGCGACAACTCGTCGACAATGCGCTTGAGCGCAAGCGGCACCGATACCACGGCGAGTTTGGCCAGAATCAGGAAGGCGAGAGCAAGCAATATGCGCCCGCGGAAACGGGATATCACCCGCCATAAATCACGCAATACGGAAGCGTTGTCCGGCGGGCTGCTTTCTGATGACGACATGAATGGGTTCACTCTTTCAAATGAATAGGGGCAATAAACGCCGGCGCTGTCCTGTACACACGCAACCTGTCAATGCAGTGGATGGGTCCTGCGCAGGCATCCATACGGCAACACGGCTGACGGTAAGAGTTACACGCGCCTGCAAAAATAGTCGCCCGCGAATCGGGCACAGCAGACGCCGATTGTCCGGAAATCCTGGCATTACCTCTTCCGGCAATGGTATGGAATTTGCAATTCGTCCTTGAATTCATATGCCGGTACCGTACCTGCAGGCGCTGAAAAATAACCGTGTGCTTGTAATGAAGTGTTGAGCAGAAACATCGGAACCGGATCAGAGATATAGGGAAGTACTGCCTCGTGCGCTTCACGCCGGGCAGTAGACAAGCAAACAGGAGATTCACCATGGCAAGAATTCAGCAGTCGATCGAAGTCGCCGTTCCGTTGCATACGGCTTATAACCAGTTGACGCAGTTCGAGGATTACCCCCGTTTCATGCAGGATGTGGAACAGGTGCGCCAGCTCGATGACACGCATTTGCACTGGCATGCCCGTATGGGCGGCCAGGACCTCGAATGGGATGCGGAAATCACCGAACAAGTTCCGGATAGCTGCATTGCCTGGCGTAATACCAGCGGCTCCCTGAATGCCGGACGCGTGGAGGTGCAGCCGGTCGACCAGCAGAAAACCCGTGTCATTCTGACTATGGAGATCGAGTCCGGCCAGACCATGCCGCAGTTGGGCGATCCCGAACCTGAACTGGGTTTGCGCGTCGAGCAGGATCTCGCACGCTTCAAGGAATTTATCGAAAGCCGCGGCGGGGAAACCGGGGAATGGCGCGGCGAAGTGCATGGAGGTGCCGTTACCAATGGTGATGACGCATCGGCTTCCCGCCAAGGCTCTTCCGGTCCGAATGGTTCGGCCGGACAGCCGGCGCAAACCTCGGACTATGTCGCGGGATCGGAAGGATGGGATGGCAACGAGGACCCGGGCATGCCGGTCGTGTCGTCGGCGCTGAATGTCGGTCCACGCGCAGAAGGTGAAGCGGAGCAGATCGCCGGCAGGCAGGGCGCGTCCGATGCGGAGGATGCCGAATACGCGGCAGCCGCGGCCGACTACGGCGTGCAACCATACGGCCTGCAGCAGGAGGCCAGCACGCAATCGGAAGCGCTGCTCTCGCAGTCTTCCGACGACAGCGACCGCAATTCGCCGTTCAGCGTTGCCGAGGAAGTCAGTCTCGATATGCAAACAGGGCAGGCCCGGCGGGTCGGCCACATGCCGGAGCCGGATGCCGGTATTACCGTCGTGACGGGGCAGGATCCGGCGTCCGCCATGGCGCAATCCATGACACCAGGTGCCAATCCGCAGGAACGATCGGGCAGCGGGCAGGGCAGCGGAAGCCAGTTCCAGCAATCCATCGACCAGGCGGTGCCGCTGGCGGATGAACCGCCGCCGCAGCAGGTCCGGCCCCAATCCGCCGAGCAGTTCGCGCAGGAATTCGGCAGGCAATCCGGCATCAACCCGGACTCGCGTACGTCCCAATCATCTGCGCGGCACCCCTCCGGCCAGGATAATGACCAGTCGTCCGACAGGCAGGCGGGCCAGCTTTCATGGTTTCCGAATCTGTTCCAGGCATGGGAGGAGCCGCTGGTCCGGATGCGCCGCATGCGTGAAGAGGTTGAGCAGGTATTCGATCGCTTCGCCGGCCGGCAGGGCGCCCGGCTGCGCCAGGGCGATGATGCACCCGTCAGCACGTGGACGCCGGCACTGGAGATTGCACAGGGCAAGGGGCAGGTCGTGGTGTCGGCCGAACTTCCCGGCGTCCGTCGCGAGGATGTGCAGGTGGAAATCCGCAATGACAAGCTGATCATCGAAGGCGACCGGCATCAGGAGGTGCAGCGCGAGCAGGGCGGCTTCCGCCGTACCGAGCGGTCCTATGGCCATTTCTACCGGGTGATTGCGCTGCCGGATGGCGCCGATGCCGAAGGGGCGTCCGCATCGATGCGGGATGGTGTGCTGCAGGTCACGGTGCCGCTGCAGCCGACCGGTCCGACCGGCAAGCGGCTGGACATCCGCTGAATAACGCCTGGCCGACCATCCGATGCACGTCTGTGGGCAAATGCATGTCGCGGGGCGGTCCCGACCGTCCCGCCCCTTGCTTCCTTATGCCGATTCCCTTGGGCGCCGTAACTTGATTCTCCAAAGTAGAAAAGCTGCCTGCGGGAAGCTTGTTCCCACATGACGAATGCACACTGGTTTCTCCTGATCGGCTGCCTGATGCTCGCGCGGGGCCTTGCCGCGACCACCATCATGCGGCTGCCGATCACGTCGGCAATCTTTTATCTGTCCGTCGGATTGATCCTTGGCCCGACGTTTCTCGGCATCTTCAATTTCGATCCGCTCCAGCAGTCTGCCGTGCTGGAAGTCGTGACTGAGATTGCGGTGCTCATCTCGCTGTTTTCCGCCGGCGTGAAGATGCCGGTTCCGGTGACGTTCAAGCGCTGGGGTCCGCCGATCCGGCTGGCATGGGTCTCGATGACGATCACTGTCGCCATGGTGGCGGCATTCGCGTATTTCGTACTGGAACTGCCGATCGGCGCCGGCATTCTGCTGGGCGCGGTACTGGCGCCCACCGATCCCGTGCTTGCCACCGATGTGCAGGTACGCCATGCCGGGGACAAGGACAATCTGCGCTTCCTGCTGACCTGCGAAGCGGGCATGAACGATGGCAGCGCTTTTCCGTTTGTCATGCTGGGACTCGGTCTGCTCGGCTTGCATGAGATCGGATCGCTCGGGTCGAAGTGGTTGCTTGTGGACGTGCTATGGGCAACGCTGGGCGCCATCCTGATCGGCGCGGGGGTCGGCGCCGGACTGGCCCGCATCGGCTGGAAACTGCGCGGCGGCAGTTCAAAGCATGAAGTGCTGGACGACCTGGTCGGACTCGGCCTGATCGCTGTCGTGTACGGGCTGTGCCTGTGGCTCAAGGCCTGGGGTTTCCTCGCGGTGTTCTTTGCCGGCGTCGCGCTGCGCCATACCGAACTCGTTCTCGCCGGCGCACCGCGTGACCGGCAGGGAATGCTGGAATCGGACACGACCAAATCCGCCGCCGCGGCGACCGATCCCGATCACCAGGTTCCGTTGACCGTCAGCGCCGAGGCACTGGTGTTCAAGGAGCACCTCGAGCGGCTATCGGAATTGATGCTGGTCCTGCTGCTGGGCGGCATGATCGTCCTTGGTTCCTGGAGCTGGAGGGCGGCAGGCATGGCGCTGTTCCTGTTCTTCGTGGCTCGCCCGGCAAGTGTCTGGATCGGCCTTGCGGGAACGAGTACCACCCGCCGCATGAAGTGGATCACGGGCTGGTTCGGAGTGCGGGGCATCGGCTCGGTGTACTACCTGATGTATGCCATACAGCACGGGCTTCCGGAAGATCTCGCGCGCGAGCTCACGCAGATCACCCTGACGGTGGTGATGCTGTCGATCTTCGTCCACGGCATCAGCGTGAAGCCGCTGATGGACCGGTTTTGGCGCTCATAGCACCCGGCATCATCCGGAGTGCCTTCAACGAGCTGCCTGCCTCCGGCAGGTACGGCTCCTGCAAGCGTTTTTGAATTCAATGTCAACACCATCATTCCAATCTGAAAGAGGACCACATGCTTGAAGACATGATCGGCTGGATAAGCGCAGCCATCCTGGTAATGACCATTTCACGCCAGGTGTACAGCCAATGGAGAAGCCGCAGCATCGCCGGCGTATCGAAGTGGCTTTTCATCGGACAGCTCACCGCATCCGCCGGCTTCACGCTGTACAGCTATCTCGTGGACAACTGGGTCTTCGTCTTCGCCAATTTCTTCATCTTCCTTACCGCGGTGGCAGGCCAGTTCGTCTATCTGCGCAACAAGCGCCTGATGAACGGTGCGGGAAAGGGGACGGAGACAGGCAATGCGACAGCGGCTTCCATGCCGGCAGGAAAACGGGCTTAACGAATTTGCATGGCTCTGTAGTTCTTACATCCAGGGAAGGGCGTATTCCGCGCGGTTTCCCATGCAGTGCCGCATTGCGGGATCGGGTACATCGCTTGCTTGAACGCCCGCATCTAAACGACAGGAGGTCCATGTGTATACCCTTGGCATCAACGCCGCTTACCACGATTGTTCCGCGACGCTGGTGCAGGACGGCGTCGTCATTGCCGCCGCCGAAGAGGAGCGATTCACGCGCGTCAAGCACGGCAAGCGGCCGGTGCCGTTCACCACATGGCAATTGCCCTTTCATGCGATCGACTACTGCCTCAAGGAAGCGGGTATCACGCTGGCCGAGGTCGATCATATCGGGTACTCCTATGATCCCTGGCTTCTGCTCGGCAAGCATAAGGGCAATGCCACCATCGAGCTTCCGCTCGAACCATCGGCGCAGAAAACCACCGAATGGCTGTCGCCATGGGATCCGCTGTTTCTGTCATCCATCGTTAACGCCCCGCGCCAGCTCGCCGCCGGTGCGCCGCATCACATCAAGGAACGATTCCGCGGCGTGCGCCATGACGGTCCTTTCAAATGGCATTTCGTCGAGCATCATCTGGCGCATGAGGCAAGCGCCTTTCTCGCTGCGCCCTATGAGGACTGCGCCGTACTGACCATGGACGGCCGCGGCGAGCTGGCCACGACGAGCTATGGCGTGTACGAAGACCGGCGCTACCGGCGTCTCAAGCAGGTCAACCTGCCGCACTCGCTCGGCTTGCTGTACGAATCCGTCACCAGCCATCTCGGTTTCCTGCATTCCTCCGATGAATACAAGGTGATGGCGCTGGCGTCCTTCGGCAAGCCGGAGCATGCGGACGCCCTGCGCAAGGTGGTGCAATACAAGGGCGAGGGAGAGTATGAAATCCATCCCGCCGACTGGACGCAGATCTTCGGGCCGGCACGTGCGCGCGGCAGCGAATTCACCCAGGCCCATATGAACGTTGCCTCATCGCTGCAGAAAGTGCTGGAGGAAACGGTGCTGGAGATGGTCGACTGGCTGCGCGGGGAAACCGGCGCGAAGAACCTGTGCATGGCGGGCGGCGTGGCCTTGAATTGCGTGCTCAATGCCCGCGTGCGCGACGAGTGCGGCTTCGACAGCGTCTGGGTGCAGCCGGCCGCCGGTGATTCCGGCACCTCCATGGGTGCGGCGCTCTGGGTCGACGCGCAGCAGCGCGGCATGTCCAAGCGCAGCTGGCGCATGGAGCATGCGTTCTACGGTCCGGCCTACGGCGACGACGAGATCGAGGCTTTCCTCAAGCAGGCCAAGCTGCGCTACCGGCGTGCCGGCAACCTCGCCGCCGAGGTGGCGGAGCTGCTGACACGGAACAAGGTCGTCGGCTGGTTCCAGGGGCGCATGGAATTCGGGCCGCGTGCGCTCGGCGCGCGCTCCATTCTCGCATCGCCGGTCGATCCCGACATGCAGGCAATCCTGAACAATATCAAGGACCGCGAGGATTTCCGGCCGGTCGCGCCGGTGGTGCTGGAAGAGGAAGCCGCCAACTGGTTCGTCAACGGTGGCGTGTCGCCCTACATGGTGTTCGTATACGACGTGCGTCCCGACAAGGCGGACAAGATTCCGGCGGTACGGCATGTCGACGGCACGGCCCGCATCCAGACCATCAACCGCGCGCAGAACGCCGCCTACTACGACCTGATCCAGGCCTTCGCCGAGCGTACCGGCGTGCCGGTGCTGATCAATACCTCCTTTAACACGCGGGGGGAGCCGGTGGTGTGTTCGCCGAGGGATGCGGTCGAGTCTTTCTGCAGCACGCCGCTGGATGTGCTGGCGATCGGCTCCTTCATCGTTGAAAAATGACGACGGCGCGCATCCTGCAGCAGTCCGGCATGCGGACCGCGCATTTCGAGGCGCCGCCGCGCATCGCCGTGTTCCGCGCCCTGCAGCTTGGCGACATGCTATGCGTGGTGCCGGCCTTGCGGGCGTTGCGCGCCGCAGCGCCGCGGTCGCGCATCACCCTGATCGGCATGCCGTGGGCATCGAGCTTTGTCGAACGCTTTCACATGTACATCGACGATCTGCTCGTGTTCCCTGGTTTCCCTGGATTTCCCGAACAGCCGGCAGACATCGCCGCGCTGCCGCGCTTCCTGCAGGAGGCGCAAGGCAGGCAGTTCGACCTGGCCATCCAGCTTCATGGCAGCGGCAACCTCAGCAATCCGATCACCGAGCTGCTCGGCGCCCGCCATGTCGCCGGTTATTACCAGATCGGTCAACGCTGCCCGGACCCGGCGCGCTTTCTGCCGTGGGATGAAAAGGAACATGAAGTGCTGCGCTTCATTCACCTGATGAGCTTCCTCGGTATCCGCTCGCAGGGTGCGGAACTGGAATTTCCGCTCTATGACGCCGATCATGCGTCCCTGCGTGCGAGCCATGACGATCTGCCGGATCCCGGCAGCTACGTCTGCGTGCATCCTGGCGCGCGTCTGCCATCGCGCCGCTGGTTGCCGCAGCGCTTCGCCGAAGTGGCCGACCGGCTGGCGGCGAGCGGCCTCCGGGTTGTGCTGACCGGATCGAACGACGAAAAGGAAGTGGTGCAGGCGGTCGCGGATGCGATGCACGCGCCGGCGATCAACCTGTGCGGCAGGACCAGCCTCGGCGGGCTGGCGGCACTCATCGGTCAGGCGCGCATGGTGGTCTGCAACGATACCGGCATCTCGCATATCGCGGCCGCGGTGGCAACGCCGAGCGTCATCGTCTGCTGCGGATCGGACCCGGTCCGCTGGGCGCCGCTGGATGCGCAACGCCACCGCGTGATCGGGGCGGCCGTTGCCTGCCGGCCTTGCATGCATGTGGTTTGTCCGATCGGGCACGATTGCGCGGTGGGGGTCAGTGTGGATGCAGTGACGGAGGTTGCGGCGAAGGTGTTGGCAATGCATTCGTTTTCGTCGACTCAGCGATTTAGCGCTTTCCCCCTTGCAGGAAATGAAGCCGGTATGTCGTATCGCACGCGTTGCGCCGGCTGAATCGGAGCCGCCTGCAAGCGGCGACGTGAAAGGTTGCAAGCGAACCGGCTCCTTCCCCCTCTCAGGGGGGAAGCAGGGATTTCGGACGGCATGCCGTCCGCCTGCGGAACGGATTGCGCTTACAAGCGCGATCCTCTTGGTTAGGATGGGGCGGCCCGCGCAGGGGTAGTGAGGTCGAGCCATCGTATGCAGCAGCTCAACCTTCACACCCCCTCCCTGGCCCTCCCCCTACGAGGGGGAGGGAACAAGTCAGCTAGAGGCAATAAGCAAATCATTTTTTCACGCGCACCAGAACATCACTCCCGGAGCCACCCATGAAAGAAACCCACAGCAAACGCATCCTCGTCACCGGCGGCGCCGGCTTTCTTGGTTCGCACCTCTGCGAACACCTGCTGGCGCAAGGACATGATGTGCTCTGCGTGGATAATTTTTACACGGGCAGCAAGCGCAATATTGCCCATCTGCTCCGCAATACCCGCTTCGAACTGCTGCGCCACGACGTAACCTTTCCGCTCTACGTGGAGGTCGACGAGATCTACAACCTTGCCTGTCCCGCGTCGCCGGTGCATTACCAGAACGACCCGGTGCAGACCACCAAGACCAGCGTGCATGGCGCGATCAACATGCTTGGTCTTGCCAAGCGGGTGAAGGCCCGTATCCTCCAGGCATCGACCAGCGAGGTCTACGGCGATCCGCAAGTGCATCCGCAGACCGAGGACTATTGGGGTCATGTCAACCCGATCGGTATCCGGTCCTGCTACGACGAAGGCAAGCGCTGCGCCGAAACACTGTTCATGGATTACCGCCGCCAGCACCGGCTGGAGGTAAAAATTGCGCGCATCTTCAATACTTACGGCCCGCGCATGCACCCGAACGACGGTCGCGTCGTATCGAACTTCATCATCCAGGCCCTGGCCGGCGAACCCCTCACGATCTATGGCGACGGTTCGCAGACGCGCTCGTTCTGCTATGTGGATGACATGATCGGCGCCTTCGACCGGCTGATGAACAGTCCGGCAGGCTTCTGCGGGCCGGTCAACCTCGGCAATCCGGTCGAACATACGATGCTGGAACTGGCCGAGCGCATCATTGCGCTTTCCGGATCGCAGTCCACCATCGTGTTCAAGCCCTTGCCGAGCGACGACCCGGTGCGCCGCCGGCCGGATATCACGCAGGCGCGCACCGTCCTGCAGTGGGAGCCGAAGGTCAGCCTGTCGGAGGGACTCGACCGCACCATCGCGTACTTTCGCCAACTGACCGAAGCGGCCGGACAGGGCGGGCAGGCATCGGACGATGCGGTGCCGGTGCAGGAACACAGTTTGCATGCACATAGTGCGGTCCATGGCGCCGCCATGGCACAACCAACCCGATGAGAGGTACGACCATGACTACAATCCATGCGCGGTTACAGCAAGGCTTTCGTGTCGCGACCACCGCAGCGGTATTCACCGTATTCGGCCTGCTGGCAGGCTGTACGAATGGCGATTCGCCGAATACGCCCAAGACGCCGAAGACCGGCATCGACATGGGTTACTACACCACTACCCATATGGACATTCCCGCACCGCCGGCGCGGACATCGCCAGGCATGATGTAAGGCAGAAGAAGGGCTTGAATGTGGCACAGCGTTTGCATCGGGACCGTCGACATCGAACCCTGACATACGCATGATGATCGCTGCACGATGCGCTTCCTGCATGAAACGGCATGGCCCGGTTGCCGGCTCCTGGCATGTTGACCGATCGGATCGGCGCCGCGGCGCTGCCTCGGCCATCATCGCTTTATTCTCGAAAAAGCGGCGCCTGCGTCGTATTAGGCAGTCCGGCGCACGTGTTCAAGGTATGCCCTCATGCCGGCATCCGGGCATGCGCACCGTCTTCCGCCAGGGGCCGTCCCGTCTTGCAGGGCGCCCCAACGGAGAAGGAAAATGACTTCGCCAGCGCACGGCGAGCACGTCAGCATACTTGCCGGTCCGGCTGAACTCGATGGCACGCTCTGGCTTCCCGACGACTATATCGGCGTCATCATGTTCGCCCCCGGCGACGGTTACCGGTTAAAGCCACAGAACGACTACGTCGCATGCATCCTGCGCAATGCCCGCCTGGGTATATTCTGGTTCGATCCGCTTACCGCATCGGAGGCGTCTTCCGGGGAAGCGCGCGGCGATCCGCTGCTGCAAAGCGCACGGCTCGGTGCGGGCTATGACTGGCTGCGGCGCAACATCGCCACACGGGACCTCCCCATCGGCTTGTACGGCGCCGACCACAGTGCGACCGCCGCGCTGCAGTTTGCCGCCGAATGCGATGGCATTGCCGCCATCGTGGCCCGTGGCGCGCATGCCGAACCCGCGTCACCCGCCTCGATGACACGCATCAATGCCCCGACACTGCTGATTGCCGGTGGACTCGACGATCCGGCGATTCGTGTCGGCCGGACCTTGTATGCGGCATTGCGTTGCCGCAAACGGCTTGAGATCGTTCCCGGTGCGACCTGCTCATTCGAGGAGCCCGGAAATCTTGACGTGGTGGCGCGGCTGGCGCGCGGCTGGTTCATGCGGCATACGCATTCGCGGACCCGCTTTTCGTCCGGGTTGTCGCTATGGGGGGGAATGTAAGGAAAAAATGGCGTACCTGCATCGGAGACATGCAGGTACGCGGCACATCATGCCAGAAACGTCAGGCCATCTTCTTCGACAGATCCCACATCGCATCGACCAGGCGGTCGATGTCGGAGGCGTTGTGCCACAGGTGCGTCGAGATCCGAATCACATAGTGGTCTCTCTCCGAACCGATGACCGGCACGTTGACATTGCGGATCACGAAGCCCTTCGGATAGTCGTTCAGCATCCGGGTCACAAAGGCGGTCGATTTGGCGGAGTCAAGCACGTCGGCCGGATTGTGGAACGGATTGAACGAGGTGAGCGCCGAGACCAGTCTCGGATCATCCTTGGGTGAATACAGTCTCGTAACGCCCCAGCGTTCCGTGATCCGCTCTTTCAGGTATGCCGACAGGGTCAGATCGTAGGTTTCGATTTTCTTGCGGCCGATTTCATCCCAGATGTCGCATGCCTTCACCAGCGCGTTGAACATTGGTGTATGCAGGCTGCCGCAGCTGGTGACCACGCTTCCGACGTCGAACGTGGACGTGGCGGTACGGACGCCCGTCTGCGCCGCAGTCGGGAAACTGCTGGTATGAATCGGGAACCACTTGGGCAATGGCAAGGGATTGGACGCACGGATCTTGTTGCGTATAACAAGGAAACCGGTCGAGCCCGGACCGCATTGCCACTTGTGTCCTGCGCCCGACATGAAGTCCATGCCGAGGTTGGCGTAGTTCAGAGCCATCATGCCGGGCAGGTGGGCGCCGTCTACGATACTGATCAGTTCATGTGACTTGGCAACATTCATCAGTTCGACGAGCGGCAGCATCGTACCGGTCTTGTAGGTCGGCGACGACCACATCATCGCGCGGACTCGCTTGCCGGCAGCCCTGAGCTGGGAGATGCGCTGCGTGAACAGGTCGACATAGGTCTCCGCGCTCTGATTGTTTCCGACCGGCATTGCGACGCGCGATACCTCGATCCCGTAGCGTGCAACCGCGATCGCCAGAGGCGTGTCGCCGCCCGGATGCTCATGGTTCGTGGTCACGACAACATCGCCGGCTTTCCAGTCGAGGCCGAGAATGGCGTGGCACATGCCGGATGACGTATTGGCGGAGAAGGCAAGTTCGTCCGGATCCACGCCGAATCCGGGTGCGACCCTGGTACGCTGGGTCAGCAGGTTGGTATATCCGCTGAGCGATTCCGCGGCCCTTGCACGGTTCTCCTCGTCAAACAAGTCAAGCGTCAATTTCGGCATGGAGCCTGCCGTACCGATATTCATGAATGTCTTGTTCGGGTTTAGTATGAACATGCGATTGACGCTTTCCCAGAAGCGCTCGTCCTGCACCAGCTGACTTCTCAGGCTGCCGGCGCCCGGTCCGCCGCTATTGGCGAACGCGCTCAGGGGACTGAGCGCCGCTGCGCCTGCGCCTGCGCCGAGGATGCGCAGAAAGTCCCGCCTGCTCGGCGTCCAGCGCTTTACTTCCTCGTCGGAGAAAGAAAGCTCCTTGTCTTGAAGATTGCCCTGTTCGAATGCCTTGTTCATGCTGCTGTCTCCTTAAGTGGAATTATGTATTTCAACGGCGACCGGCTACCACCGCGATTTCGATCTGCACATCCCGTGGAAGCCGTGCAACCTCGACCGTGGCGCGGGCCGGGGCGTTGGTCTTAAAGTATTCGCCGTAAATCTTGTTCATCACGGCGAAGTCGTTAAGATTCTTCATGTAGACCGTGCTCATCAATACATCCTCATAGGACAAGCCCTGAGAGCGCAGCTTCGCGCCGATGTAGTCGAGAACCAGTCTTGTCTGTTCTTCGATCGTCGTTCCCTGAACCGCATTGCCCGCCGTGTTCAACGGAATCACGCCGGAAAGAAAAACCAGCCCGCCATAGGAGGTCATCTGGGAGTAAGGCCCGATCGCCGGATAGATCTTGTCGGTCGACAGTACTTCCTTCGACATCTTCCCCGGCGTTGAGCAGCCGGTCAGTCCCATTACTGCAGCAGCGATGCATACACTCATCACAATATTTTTTTTGCTCATAAGAATGTCTCCATGTTTGGTATTGTTAAGAACACTGGTCTTAGGATGTTTTGGTATGAGGGGTTTCACTTCCGGAGGCCGTCATTGGCACGTCCTTCATTTCCTTGCCGTATCGGCACAAAACGAGGACTTCCACTGCGGCATGGCATGGTCGGTCAGGTCTCCTTCTTCGCAAGGTTTGGTCTTGTCTGTTATTAAACATAGGCCTTTAGAGTGGACATGGTTTGATTTAAGCCAACAACATGAGCTTCCACAACCTTGAAATGTCGGAGGTCATGCCTATGAAAAATGTTTTCGCCGATGCCATTCGGATATAAATATTGGGCTGATGAAAAAACAGGCACGTGAATTGCAAGGAGGGATATGTTTGCGCCGAAGGGAAACGCTGATGCAGTGGTGATTACGGCGGCTTCAGGGATGTGTCCGCTTCGCAAAGCGGTAAAGCGGTAACGCTTCGTCCCGTCCCCTCCTTGCTGATTTGTCCTTGCACCAAGGTCCGGATTGCCGTCGGCGTTTCCGATATGAGCTGTCGTCGACAGCGACGATGTACAGCCGAGGAGATGTCATGAAACTCAAGTTGCAGTTGGCGGCATTGATGCTGGCAACATTGGCCGGTTGTGGTGGTGGCTACGTGTCGGTCGGGGTGAGCAGCGGCTTCGATTATTACGACGATGAGCCTTTCCTGTTCTGGGGAGGCAACAGCAGCGGGGACCAGGTGGTGGACGTCAATAACGATCCGTTTGCCTTTTTTTCCGATTCGGGATGTCTTTACAACATCCGTACCGGACGCGAAAACATCGATTTCTGCCTTTCATCGAACCCGGGTGTCGCGGTGTATGGCGGGCTCCCGGTGCGGATCGCGAATGTGCGTTCCGCCGCCGGCACTTGCATCGCCGCTCTCGTTGATGAAGCGACGCGCAACTTCATCGATATCGAGCTCGATCCGCAAGGCAGGGAAGTCGTCTTCATTACGGCGCTTCGACCGGACCTGTGTTTTGTCTGAAATGCGGCGCGATTATGCGGACCGGCCTGGCGCGGCGCGCCTGCGCCAGATGAAGAGCACATAGACAGCGGCGTTCACCGCCACCAGTATCATTCCGATGAGGTAGCGCAACTCCACCGTCAGGTCATCGGGATACATCACCTTGAGCACGAAATGCTCGACGAACCCGGCCGCATAGCCGTCCTGGTCGCCGAGCACGCGCAAATAATTTTCCAGGGGAGTGAGCGGACAGATGAGATTGGCCCATTGCACGATTACCGCCCAGCACAGCGCCGCGAGATGGAGGGGCATCAGCCTCGGATAGCGTAACAGCAGGAGGCCGCCGAGCAGCGTGAACACGGCGAAGGCGAAGTGCGTGATCAGAACGATGTCTGCGAGGAATCGATACAGCATGGCAAGATAGACTGAAGATAACCAGCGGAAAAAACAGCAAGACAAGCGACAAGACAAGCGGCAGGACAAGCGGTCAGTGTACCAGCCCACCGCACGTGATCAGTCGCGGCGGAAAATCACCATGTGCTGCCAGGGCAGACTGTTGATGGTACGTTCCCACGACAGACCGTGGCGGCTTGCTTCCCCGCGTATCTGCGCCTCGCTCATCTTGTGCAGCGGCTTGATCGGCACAGCCGGGTCTTCCGCGCGATATTCGACAAACACGACGCGGCCACCCGGTTTCAGCGAACTGACGATGCTGTCAAGCACTTCGGCCGGGTATTCGAGTTCGTGATAGACATCGACCATCAACGCGAGATCGACCGATGCGGCGGGAAGCCGGGTGTCGGTGGCGCTTGCAAGAACAGGCACGACGTTGCCGGCCCCGCGTTTCTGCATTCTTTCCTTGATCATGCGGATCATTTCCGGCTGCACATCCACCGCATACACTTTTCCTCCATCGCCGACGCGCGATGATATCAGCCAGGTGTAGTAGCCGGTGCCGGCGCCGACATCGGCCACCGTCATTCCCGGCTTTAGCGCCAACCCCTCAAGCAGCAGGTCGGGACGTTCCTCCTTGACCCGGTCGGCCCGATCGAGCCAATCGGCACCTTGCCAACCCATGACCTGGGAGATTTCGCGCCCGAGGTAGGTCTTGCCGATGCCGTCGCGGCTTCGCGCGGTCTGGCCGTAGGGTGCCGCCGTCGCGTCGGACCCGGCAGCCGGCTGGCGTGCTGCGCCATATGGCAAAGCCGCAATCAGGCATGCGGCTAACAGAATTGCGGGATATCGGGTTTGCACTGCAATCTCCTGGATGATTTCCTTGCGGAATTTATTTGAAGGTATCCATGCGGAACGTTGCCCGGTCTGCGGCAAAAAAATGTGTCCGCTCGTTATAGACAATCCCGTTACCGGCAAGTGCTTCTATATACTGCGAGAATGTTTGGCCGATGGGATTCCGGGACTTTGCCGGGTTAGACAAAGGCCGGAAAACCGGGTGAGCCGGGGACGTTGTCCCGGCCATGCCCCGAGTGGAGAACGCATGTGCAATAAGAGCAATTTCGAACCGAAGCGATGTTTACCATGCTGATCAATATGCGACCGGCGATAGAGGATATCTTTACCGGCGACAGCGAGATGGCCGCCGCGATGCGTGCCCTCGACTGGAGCAGGACGCCGGTGGGTCCGGTGGATGGATGGCCACTCAGCCTGCGCACTGCGGTTCGCATCCTGCTGCAGTGCCGGTTGCCGATGTATATGGCATGGGGCCACGAGTTCACCCAGTTCTACAATGACGCCTACAGTTCGATTCTCGGCGACAAGCACCCGGGTGCGATCGGCCGCGCGGCGCCGGACACCTGGTCCGAGATATGGCCCACCATCGGTCCGATGTGGGAGCAGGTCTGGATGGGCGAATCGATCGGCTTCGACGATTTCAAGCTGACCATCGAACGCTTCGGCTATCCGGAGGATTGCTACTTCAATTTTTCCTACAGTCCGGTTCCGGACGATGATGGCAATGTGGCTGGTGTGCTGGTCACCTTCGCCGAAACGACGAAGCAGGTCGTCATCGAGCAGCGGCAGCGCTTCAGGCTGACACTGGCCGACAGGCTGCGCAACCTTTCCAATCCCATCGAGGTTACATCCGCCGCCAGCGAACTGCTGGGCACTTACCTGAATGTCGCGCGCGTCGGCTATGGCGAGATCGATGCGCGGGAAGAGACGGTGTCTGTCGACCGGGACTGGACAAACGGCCGGGTTCCCAGCCTCGCCGGGGAAACGCGGCCGCTCGACGGTTTTGGGCCGAATATCATCGCCCAACTGAAGGCCGGGCGTGTGCTGCGGCTCCAGGATATCGCGGCCGATCCACATTCCGCGCCCTATGCCGAGGGATACGCAAGCATCGGTACCCGTTCCCTGCTGGTCGTGCCGCTGATCAAGGCAGGCCGTTTCTCGGCGGTGTTCTATCTGCATGAACCCGCGCCGCGCAGATGGTCCGACGACGATGTATCGCTGGCGGAAGACGTCGCCGAACGCACCTGGGACGCGCTTGAACGGGTGCGCGCGGAACAGGCGCTGCGCGATAGCGAAGACCACTACCGCCATACGGTCGAGCTCAATCCGCATGTGCAATGGACGGCCCGGCAGGATGGGCGATTCGACCGGATTTCGCAGCGCTGGTCCGAGTGGACCGGCACTTCCGGTCTGGACGGTTCGTGGAACGATGCCATTCATCCCGACGATCGTGCGCGATCGATGAACGAATGGACCGCATCCGTCGCGACGGGCGGCGACTACGACATCGAACATCGCGTGCGCATGCGTGACGGCAGCTATCACTGGATGCTTACGCGCGCCTACCGCAGGACCGACGCTGACGGCGGCATCACCAAATGGTATGGCACGACGCAGGACATCAACGACACCAAGCTTGTCAATGAAGCACTCGCGAAGCGGGAGCAGGAGTTCCGGACTCTTGCGGAAGCCATGCCAAATCATGCATGGATGGCGGACCGGAGCGGCAAGATCTTCTGGTTCAACCGGCGGGTCTACGACTATACCGGCGCCGGACCGGGAGAACTGGATACCGATGACTGGATCAGGGTGGTGCATCCGGACGACGTCGGCGCCACGATCGCTGCCTGGTCGCAATCGATTGCGAAGGGCGTCAATTACGAAAACAAGTTCCGCCTGCAGGGCCGTGATGGCGAATACCGGTGGTACATCGCTCGTGCATTGCCGGTGCACGACGAACGCGGCGACGTAACCCGCTGGATCGGCACCAACACCGACGTCCATGAGCAGACGGTAGGGTCCGAGCGCCTGGCCCAAATCAACGTCAGCCTGGAAGAGGAAGTGGCAAGCCGAACCGCCGACCGCGACCGCATGTGGCGGCTGTCCACCGACATCATGCTCGTAGCCCGCTTCGATGCCAGCATCACCGCGGTCAACCCGGCCTGGTCGACGATCCTTGGCTGGAGCGATCGCGAACTGCTGGGCAAGCGGTTCCTGGATTTCGTTCACCCGGAAGACATGGCCAGCACGATGGCCGAAGCCGGAAAGCTGGCGCAAGGCATCCGGACAATGCGCTTCGAGAACCGCTACCGGCACAAGGACGGCTCCTGGCGCTGGCTGTCATGGATCGCGGTACCGGACTCGGAATACATCCATGCCGTGGCACGCGACGTCACCGCCGAGAAAAAACAGGCTGAAGCGCTGCTGCATGCGGAACAGGCATTGCGCCAGGCGCAGAAGATGGAAGCGGTTGGCCAGCTCACCGGCGGTATTGCGCATGATTTCAATAATCTGCTGGCCGGCATGATCGGCAACCTCGAAGTGATGCAGATGCGCATCCGCCAGGGAAGGACCGACGACCTCGACCGCTACATCACCGGCGCCACCGCCGCTGCCGACCGTGCCGCCGCGCTGACCCACCGCCTGCTCGCATTCTCCCGCCAGCAGACGTTGGACCCGAAGCCGACCTCCCTCAACAGCCTTGTCGCATCGATGGAGGACCTTATCAAGGGCACGGTAGGGCCATCCATCGAGACCGACATGGTGCTTGCGGAAGCACTGTGGGGCACGCTGTGCGACCAGAACCAGCTTGAGAATGCACTCCTCAATCTCGTCATCAATGCCCGCGATGCGATGCCCGATGGCGGGCG
>NZ_DASZBA010000067.1:0-7060 GCF_035944575.1 Noviherbaspirillum sp. | reverse complement strand
ATCGATTTCGATAACGTCGTCCTGGCTGACGAACAGCGGCACCTGAACGATATGGCAATGTGCTTCAACGGCATTCTCGATCTTGGCTTCCTTCAGGACGTTGCCGGAAGTATTACCCTTGACCGCAGGCTCGGAATAGACCACCTTGCGGGCAATCGTGGTCGGCAGTTCGACGGAAATCGCCTTGCCGTCATAGAAAACCGCTTCGCATTCCATGCCGTCCTTCAGGTAATGCAGCGCGTCACCGAGGTTTTCCTCTTCGATCTCGTACTGGTTGTATTCCTCATCCATGAATACGTACAGCGGATCGGCGAAATACGAGAAAGTGACGGGCTTCTTGTCGAGAACGACGACATCGAATTTGTCGTCGCCGCGGAAGACGTTTTCCATTGGCGCATTCGTCAGAAGATTTTTCATCTTCCATTTGTAGGTGAAGCCGGTACGGCTTGAACCGTTGACATCGGAGCGCAGTACGATAAAAGGCTTGTTGTCAACCATGATGATGTTGCCAACACGAATTTCTTTTGCAGGTTTCATAAAGAGTGTACGTAAAAATAAGTTGCGTAAAAAGTATCTGCCGCTTCAGAGCCAACGACGCCGTAAGCCCACAACATCCAACCAGAACGTTACAAATTAACCGCGCATTATACGTTGTTTTCCGCAGTCACCGACTGCAGCGACCGGACAAACTTCATCAAATTTGAAGCCAGGTCGCCGTGTTCCAGCATTCGCCCCTGCCATTCGGCGGTCCAGTTCGCGATCTCTGGCAAGTCATCTTTGAAGCGCTGCCACAGACCGGAAACATCACCCCATGCATCGGCGCCTGCTGCCGCGCCATTCCAGTACAGCGACAGCGCACGCACACTTTCCTGATGCATGGCATAACGGCCCAGGAATGCGCGCAATTTCACATGATGCAGATTTTCATCCTGAGGATAGATATGCCAGATGAAAGCCTTGCCCGCCCACTGCGCACGCACAAAGGAATCCTCGCCGCGCACGAAATTGATGTCGCATGCCCACAGCAGCTTGTCGTAATCCGGTTGCGCCACAAAGGGAAGGACGCGCACGGTAAGCATGCCTTTCCTGCCTACCGTACCCGCTTTTGCGTCCACGCCGAGAAACGCTTGAACCGCTTGCGCCGCGACGCCTTCCGGCACAAGGCAGGTGACGGGCGAATCGCCGCGCTGCCACTGATCGAACATCGCCGCAACCGGCGCATGCCCATAACAGAACAGCGATACTTTCAATGACATCATCTCAGCCGTGGTCATGCCAAACCCGGCAAGGAACGCGGCGACTGCCGATTGATCGGATTGGAACCGCTGTCGCTCGACGTCCAGCGACGCTTCGTGAAGGAGGCCTCCCGTCTTACTGGTAAATCCGGGAAAGAAGAAATATTTTGTCAGCGGCAAGCGGGGATGCGATGAAGGCAGGGTATGGCAACCTTCCACCCACTCCTCCGCGCTCAGACCTTCCAGGTTCAGCCATACAGGACGCGGATTGCATTGCGCCATTGCGGCGATATAACCTGGTGGGATGTCGCAGCCAAAGAATTCGATAACCACATCGGCGATGTCGCCAGCGGTGAATACGCCGTCCTGATCCCGCCAGTGGCGCGCCGTCACACCGGCAATTTGTTGCTCTTCAGCGCCGACATCGACCTCGGGACAAATACGGTGGAAGCTGTGTAGATCATCCACCCACAAGGTGACCGATATCTCATTCTCACGATGCAGTTGCCTTGCCAGGCGCCAGCAAATACCGATGTCACCGTAGTTATCGACTACCTTGCAGAAGATTGCCAAGGACGTTGCGGAATTTTTATTGGCAGACATTTTCAATGACCTGAATCGTGAGGCCGGCGACGGTAATCAGGGCGCATCGCGTAATAACACCACTCATGGATGTTTCAAACTGTGCATATAAGCCGATCGAGCTATCAACATTATGCGCACACAACAAAAACGCTTCGGAAAAAGAAAAACGCCACGCATATGCGTGGCGTTTTATCTGGCGTCCCCAGGGGGATTCGAACCCCCGTACTCACCGTGAAAGGGTGATGTCCTAGGCCTCTAGACGATGGGGACAGTAACCTGTCCTACTGCTTAACTTCTGCGGCGGCTATTGTACTTCTTTTTGCTTCTGATAACCAGCTACATATCGCACTTTTCGCTGGTGGAGGTAAGCGGGATCGAACCGCTGACCTCTTGCATGCCATGCAAGCGCTCTCCCAGCTGAGCTATACCCCCGTGCGAAGAAGCGAAATTATAGCAAAGCTTTTGCTTTGGTGTAAATCGCTTCTCTAAATTTATCCAAGAAACTTTTGCAGGCGCTCCAGTACAACTTCGCGTTCGAACAATTCGATGACGGCATCAATCGCCGGAGTTTGCAGTTGGCCGGTAATGATCAAGCGCAACGGCATCGCAAGCTGGGGCATCTTGAGCTTATGGGCGGCAAGCACTTCTTTCAGTGCGGACGATAATGCCGCCTTGTTCCATTCCAACGACTTGATGCGATCGGAAAAATCGGTCAATGCCGGCTTAATGGCATCCGTGATGTGTTGCGTGACCAAGGCGGCATCCGGGGCAGGCTGACGATAAAACAGCATGGCTGCCGCGGCAAGTTCATTAATCGTATTGGCACGTTCTTTCATGAGTGCAACCACGGACTCCAGCGCAGGTGCTCCGTCGAACTGCGCACCTTCCTTTTCCATCGAGGCACGAGCAAGTGATGCAAGGCGGGCATTATCAGCCAGCTTGATGTAATGATTATTCAGCCATGCCAGCTTTTCCGGGTTGAACTGCGCCGGCGACTTCGACAAATGATCGAGATCGAACCATTCGCAGAGCTGCTGCACCGAGAATATTTCATCATCGCCGTGGCTCCATCCGAGGCGGGCAAGATAGTTCAGCATTGCTTCCGGCAGGAACCCCTGGGCTGGATATTCCATGACACTCACCGCGCCATGGCGCTTGGATAGCTTTTCGCCATCCGCCCCAAGGATCATCGGCACGTGGCCATATTCCGGCAGCGATGCGCCGAGGGCCTGCAGAACGTTGATCTGGCGGGGGGTGTTGTTGACATGATCGTCACCGCGGATGACATGGGTGATGCGCATATCCCAGTCGTCGACGGCTACGCAAAAGTTGTATGTCGGCGTCCCGTCGGAGCGAGCGATGATGAAATCATCCAGTTCGCGGTTGGAGATGGTGATCGGCCCTTTGACGAGATCATTCCAGGTCACATCGCCGTCGACCGGATTCCTGAAGCGCACGACCGGTTTGCGGCCGTCCGGCACAGCAGGCAACGACTTGCCTGGTTCCGGACGCCATGTACCATCGTAACGCGGTTTATCGCCGACGGCACGCTGACGTTCGCGCATCGCTTCGACTTCCTCCGGGGAGCAATAGCAATGGTAAGCACTGCCGGATGCCAGCATTTGCGCCACCACTTCCCGGTAACGGTCCATCCGCTTCATCTGATAAAACGGACCTTCGTCGTGCTGAAGTCCCAACCATTCCATGCCTTCGAGAATGGCCTGCACGGCTTCAGGCGTGGACCGTTCGACATCGGTGTCTTCGATCCGCAGGATGAATGTTCCGCCGAAATGACGGGCGTAGGCCCATGAGAACAGCGCGGTGCGGGCGCCACCGAGATGTAGGTAGCCGGTCGGGCTGGGAGCGAAGCGGGTGCGTACAGTCATGGAAAGAAAAACGGCCTTGGGTCGCCAAAGCCGTGATATCGGAAAAGCGCTATTTTACCGTGTCGACAACACCGAGGGAACCAGCGGCCTGCTCCGCAAAGATTGCCCATGCGCCACTGGCATGCCTCCCCCACTCCCTGGAACCAAGGTCCCCTACGGCGGCGGCACTGATAAAATTCTATTTTTTGCTATCCAACAGCCAAACCGCCAAATGAGTAACCCTTCGCATCGCAAGCTATTCGTCACGACCGCCCTGCCCTACGCCAACGGCGCATTCCACATCGGCCACATCATGGAATATATCCAGGCCGATATCTGGGTGAGGTTCCAGCGAATGCAGGGCAACGAAGTCCACTTCGTAGGCGCCGATGATGCGCACGGGACACCGATCATGATCGCGGCGGAAAAAGCCGGTCTTACGCCGCAAGAGTTTGTCGCCAAGATCGCCGCCGGCCGCAAGCAGTACCTGGACGGCTTCCACATCTCTTTCGACAACTGGCATTCGACCGATTCGCCGGAAAACACCGAATTGTCGCAGGGCATTTACCGCCGCCTGCGGGACGACGCAAATCTGATCACTACCAAGACCGTCGAGCGCTTCTTCGACCCGGTCAAGGGCATGTTCCTGGCCGATCGCAATATCAAGGGTGAGTGTCCGAAATGCGGCGCGAAAGATCAGTACGGTGACAACTGCGAGGTCTGCGGCGCGGCCTACGAGCCGACGGAACTGAAGAACCCCTATTCGGCCCTGACAGGCGCGACACCGGTGCTGAAGCCGGCGGAGCAGTATTTCTTCAAGTTGTCCGATCCGCGCTGCGCCGCGTTCCTGCAAGACTGGCTGAATACGCCGGGACGCTTGCAGTCGGAGATGGTCAACAAGGTGAGCGAGTGGCTGGGCGACGACGGCAAGGACCTCGCCGACTGGGACATTTCGCGCGACGCGCCCTACTTCGGCATTCCCATCCCCGACGCGCCGGGCAAGTATTTCTACGTGTGGCTGGACGCGCCGGTCGGTTATCTCGCGAGCCTGAAAAATTACTGCTCGAAGAAAGGAATCGACTACGACGCGCTGCTGAACGACCCATCCACGGAACAGGTGCATTTCATCGGCAAGGACATCGTGTCGTTCCACTTGCTGTTCTGGCCAACGATGCTGAAATTTTCCGCGCATCCGATCATCGACAAGCTGAAAGTGAATGTGCACGGGCACCTGACGGTGAACGGCGAGAAGATGAGCAAATCGCGCGGCACCGGCATTTCGCCGTTGCGCTACCTGGATATCAAGATGAATCCGGAATGGCTGCGGTACTACATCGCATACAAACTGAATTCCAGGGTGGAGGACATTGATTTCAATGCCGAGGATTTCATCGCCAAGGTCAATTCGGACCTGATCGGCAAGTACGTCAACATCGCCAGCCGCGCAGCCGGCTTCATCACGAAACGCTTCGACGGCAAGCTCAGCGCATCCACCACTTGGCATCCGCGTTTCGACGAGGAGGAATCCGCGATCAGGGAAGCGTTCGAAGCGCGGGAATACGGCAAGGCGATCCGGCTCATCATGGCGCTGGCGGATGAAGTCAATCAGTATGTCGACACCAAGAAGCCTTGGGAACTGGCAAAGAAGCCGGAGAACAACCAGGAACTGCAGGAAGTCTGCAGCAACCTGCTGCGCGCGTTTTACAAGCTGACGATTTATCTTGCGCCGATCCTGCCGTCGGTGGCGCGCAAGGTGTCGTCGCTGTTCGGTATCGAACGCGATTTGACGTGGGCCGACTTGCAGGCAAGCCCTGCCTCGATCGGGACATTCGAGCACCTGATGCAGCGCGTGGACCCGAAGATGCTGGATGACTTGTTCGATGCGCCGGCTGCTTCCGATACATCAAGTAAACCACCCGCATCCCATTCCACCTCGGTGGCGGAAGAAGCAGGCCATGGCTCGATTGAGCCGCTGGCGCCGGAAATCAAGATCGATGACTTTGCGAAAATCGACCTGCGCATCGCAAGGATCATCAATTGCGAACATGTCGAAGGATCCGACAAACTGCTGCGCCTGACGCTGGATGTCGGCGAAGGCCGTCACCGCAATGTCTTTTCCGGCATCAAATCCGCCTACCAACCGGAAGACCTGGTCGGCAAGCTGACGGTCATGGTTGCAAATCTGGCACCGCGCAAGATGAAATTCGGCATCTCGGAAGGCATGGTGCTGGCGGCTTCGGCTGCCGATGAAAAAACCAATCCGGGCATTTATATACTGAACCCCTGGCCGGGCGCCGAACCGGGGATGCGGGTGCGTTAGAAACAAAAGCAATATGATGGCGTCGAAGCGGTATTTCTGCGAAATTTGCCGGCATTCACTGCATGGGGCCGAATATGTTATCGATGGGAAAGAGTACACCTGCACGGTTTCTGTCGCCGATGAGCATTCTGATTCGCGAAGCCCAGCCTGAAGATGCACAGTTGATCGCGGACCTGACGCGTGCGTCATGGGCCGGGACGGTGGCGGTGACATCCAGTGGGCATCGGGAGACGGCGGTGCGGGTGCTCGAGGACCTGCAGGCCGGTGGCGGATTCATCCTGATGTCCGGGGCATCCGGCGATGAGCCGATCGGATCGGTACGCTGGGCACCGGTGGATTCCGAGCCCGATGTGTGGGAAATCATGCGCATGGGGGTTTTGCCTCAATACCGCGGCCAGCATTTGTCGCAGCATTTGCTGGAGGCCGTGGTACATCGGGCGCTCGAATCCGACATCCGTGAGCTGCGGCTTGCCGTCCGGGCCGACCAGTCGCGCCTGCTTGATCTCTACGCGGCCTTGGGATTCGAATTGGCGCCGGAGGTGGAATACACCCATGCCAATCCGCTTGAGCCGCCCCCGGCAGTCATGCGCAGATTGCTCGGATAAAGCGCCGTTTCCAGAAAACGCACCCTAGAAACCACAAATTCGTCAATAAATTGCCGCTGAAGACGGGGTAAAATGTCGCTCGTCCTATTTGCCCTCTTTTCTCGTTAGCAGAAAATTATGATATTCAGCAAGAAATACAAGAGCTATGAATCCGACTTCACCAAGTTCCTCAAGGAACTGAAGCAGAAGGATCCGCAGCTGGAAGAGAAGCAGCGTGCCGGACGCGCCCTGCATTGGGACAAACCCCCGATTGATCTTGATCAGCAGCGACGCACCAAGGAATCGCGCGTACCCCAGCAAGCCTACGTCTACCAGAACAAATTCTGACGTGAGCACAACGCAGGACGCACCGGAGCTAGCATTGGCCGGACAACCGGATTCGACGCCTGACGTGGTCGACGGCATGGCGTTTGCAAAACTGTACGGCGAGCCGCTGTTCAAGCTGCCGAC
>NZ_DASZBA010000066.1:0-6396 GCF_035944575.1 Noviherbaspirillum sp. | reverse complement strand
CGGGCAACCCGAAAAAGCTGCTGCAGTACGAAGGCGATGTCGGCGTCGCGCTCCAGCATGTCGGCGTGCTGGTGGGGCGCAATGCCCATGCGGTGATCTGGCCGGAAATCTTCGCCTGGCTGTCCGATCTGGCAATCCTGAAGCGATCCCGGCCGGCGAATTGAACGCATGCACGGCAAGCACTGCGGAACCTGCGGACTTGGTTACAATCCATCGGTTTCCTTCAACGCCTGCCGACCGCCATGAACGATTCCGAACTGCCGCTGTTTCCTCCCATCGAACCGTACCGCAGCGGCATGCTGCCGGTGGATGAACTGCATACCCTGTATTGGGAAGAGTGCGGCAATCCGCAGGGAGAGCCGGTGCTGTTCCTGCACGGCGGGCCGGGCGGCGGCTGCACGCCCAAGCAACGCCGCTTCTTCGACCCCGCGCATTACCGCATCGTGCTGTTCGACCAGCGCGGCGCCGGCCGATCCACGCCGCTCGGCGAGTACCGCAACAACACCACGCAACTCCTTGTCGCCGACATCGAACGTCTGCGCGACATGCTCGGCATCGAGCGCTGGCTCGTGTTCGGCGGCTCCTGGGGTTCGACGCTGGCGCTCGCCTATGGCCAGACACATCCGGAACGTTGCCTCGGCTTTGTCCTGCGCGGCATCTTCCTCTGCACGCAGGCGGAGATCGACTGGTTCATCAACGGCATCCAATGGTTTTTCCCCGAGGTGCATGCGGAGTTTGCAAGCCCGATACCAGAGGAGGAACGCGGCGACCTGCTGCAGGCCTATGCCAAACGCCTGTTCTGCGACGACCGCGCCGTCACGGTCGCCGCCGCGCGCACATGGAGCCGGTATGAAGGCCGCTGCCTGTTTCTGCAACCGGACGCGGAAGCGGTCGAAGACTTCAGCTCCGACGTGGTCAGCCTTGGCATCGGCAGGCTTGAAGCGCATTACTTCCTGCACCAGGGATTTTTCAGCGACGACCAGCTCATCCGCAATGTCGACTGTATCCGCCATCTGCCCGCGGTCATCGTGCAGGGCCGGTATGACGTGGTATGTCCACCCTTGTCCGCCTACCGTCTTCACCAGGCATGGCCACAGGCGAAATTCCACATGATCCCGGACGCCGGCCATGCAGGCTATGAACCAGGAACCGCTGCGGCGCTGGTGGCGGCTACGGAACAGTTCAAAGCCAGACGCTGTTTCGATTGAATCTTTCAATCGTTCGCCCTACGAGAATGCCTGTTTGCATGAACCGCCCGGCACTATAATTGTCCAAAGGAAAGTCGCTGGTTCATGTGTATGTGAAAGACTAGCGACGCCGCCAAAAGCATTTCGCCCAGCCGAGTTCATCATGTACAACAGAATCGCAATCATCTTCTTGGGCGGCGTGCTCGCCGCCTGCGGCACGTCGACCGACGACAGGCTTACCGGGCAGTCGAAACAGGAGCTTCGGGAGCCCTCGGGCCGTGTTGAACCGGTCGAGACCACACCCGATGCCACATCCACCGCCTCCACCGTGGACGGCTACAAGCGGGATATCGCCCAGCGCATCGTTCAGGTCAATTCCACCCAGGTCTTCATCGGCCGTCCGCAAGCGCTGCTGCGCTCGGTCGTCGTCGTGCGGTATGCCGTCGATGCGCGCGGAAACCTCGTGCATAGCGAAATCCAGCGCTCCAACCGTGACAAAGTCACCGAAGCGACTGCGCTGGCAACCCTGCGCAATTCCGCACCCTTCCCGAAGCCGGCTTCAAACCTGTTGCGGCGAGGCAGGGTGGAGATTTCGGAAACCTGGCTATTCAACAATGACGGACGATTCCAATTGCGCACCATCGCCGAGCCGCAGATGGACAGGTGACGCATCGCATTTCTCTGTTCTACAACGGCATGCAGGTGTACCGGCGTCCGGTCGGAAACAGCTTTCCATCCTGCGCACAACACGCCGGACGTCGCGTTACATACTTTTACACAGTCGATAATGGTCGATAAATCAAGGACTTGAGTCATATTCAAGCACAGTTGCCCGCCATGCCCGCAGCGGTCCTCTGAACGCCCTCCAAGCTGCTTCATCAAATCTCCTGCATCAACGATGCTTTTTTCGTAATCTCTCAGGAGAAATTCATGAGCTTGAAAACCTCCCTCCGGACCTTATCCTTCGTATTGATTGCCTCGGTGTCTTCGATCGCACTGGCGCAAAGCGGATCGTCCTCATCATCGTCCTCGCCATCGGCGACGGGCACTTCCAAAGGATCCACTGCGGGCACCACCGGCGCAGGCAGCTCGACAGGCACAGGTAAGGGTTCCGGCAGCACCGGCACCTCCGGGTCGACTGATACGACATCGCCCTCAGCCGGTTCGACAACAGGCGGTTCCGGCGCAAGCGGTGCGGCTGGAACTTCCGGCATCACCGGCAAGAGTGCCAGCGGCGCATCGAATTCATCGGGCGCGTCCGCAAGCGGCGACGAGTCGACGTCCAAAAAGAAAAGCAAGGCGAACCAGAACAAATCCGACAAAGCTGGCACAGGCCAGAAGAGCGCGGAGTAATCGCCGCGCGTGGGTACAGAAGCGCATTGCAGCACCAAGGTTGGCAAGCGGCTTTCGGGCCGCTTTTTTTTATCCCTGGCTCATGCACATTAATAATGTGCGGCTGATTTGCCGGGCGGAGGCGAATCTGTTTTAATGGGGACGATTCTCTCTCTGCAATCCTTCATGACTTCAACACCTTCCCCCATCCTCGCAGCAGCCGGTCAACGTCCCGCCAAACTGTACCGCTACTCGCATCGCACATGGCTCGAACGTTCGCTATCACTGGGCGAATTCCGCTTGCGCGCACCGCTCCAGGGGCTGACGATGCCGCAATCCGGCAGACATATCCTGCCGTTTGCAGAAAAGCAGGATATGTCGGCGGGCTACCTGACGCTGAGTCTTGCCCATGCATGGGATGAGGCATTGTTCGCTCTCTTTTCCGACGCGGATGCCTGCCTTGTCATTCACGACACCGAAGAGTTTGGCGAGCGAATTCACCGCGCGGCGCAAAAGACCCTGCCGAGCTGGGCAGGCATTGATGCAGCCATGTCCTATGGCGTACCGAGCCCGCTCGGTAGCGCTTTCTCCAAATCCAGACAAAGCGCGCAGGAAAAGGAATGGCTCTTTGCATGGCGTCCAACGCAATCCGTGCCGATCTTCAATCCGGTAACGATCCGTATCGGCAGTATTGAAAGCATTGCGGAAATCCGGCTGCGGTCGGCATAATTCATTCTTCAGATCAACATTACGGTTTGATCAAACAGCGCAGCCTTGCATTTGGTAAATTACCCTGGGTCAAGCCTTTTTCCACGAACCGTTGGAACCCCGATCTTGAAGTCCGACGCAAGTCTGATTAACCGCGGTCGCTGCACTGAATCCGTTTCCGCATATTGCGGCCATCATATTAAGGAGGAACGCCATGCCGACGTCCAGCATCAAGACGGTACGACACGATATGAGCACCCTGGTGCGTGATGCGCAGGCCTTGTTTCGCGAAGCGGCCTCGGCTTCAGGCGAACGTGCCGAAGAGCTGCGTCACAAGGGTCTCATGCTTCTCGACGCCGCGATGGAAAAAGCGCAGGACGCACAGGTGATCGCAGCGAAAACCGGCAAGGAAGTGGCGGAACAGACTGACGTCTTCGTCCGCGCAAATCCATGGCGTGCAGTAGCGATTTCTGCCGGTGTCGGCCTGCTGGCCGGTTTGCTCCTTTCCCGCAAATGAACGTAAACGACAAGCCGCCGTCCAGCGCAGCGCCGATGCATACGGGCGGTCTCGCCGCCGGCCTGGCCGGACTGGGAAAAAACCTGTTCGGCCTGCTGGTCAGCCGTGTCGAGCTGGCGGCCTTTGAGTTGGGAGAAATCCGCACGCATCTGCTCAGGCTGTTGCTGTTGTTCGGCATCGGTGTGGTCGTGGTCTGGTTTGCCGTGGCTTACTGGACCGCACTGATCGTGGTGCTCGCGTGGGACAGTTGGGGCTGGAAAATACTCCTGCTCATGGCAGCGGTTTTCACTCTGATGGCGGCCGGTTTGCTGTTCCATGTGCGTTCGCTCCTGAGCGCCAACAAGCTGTCGATGCCGGCCACCATGGCCGAACTGCGCAATGATCGCGATGCCTTGCTGTGAAAGATCGAACCATGATCGATGAATCATCCGACCCCCCCGCCATTGCGGACCGCAAAGAACAACTGATCGCGCAGGGCCGAACTTTCCGAGCGCGAGTCGCACAGTCGAAGCAGGCATTGCAACAGGGCTTGCGTCCGCAGGCGCTGGCAAAAGGCGCCATCGGCCATGTTGCTCCTGTCGTGCTCGGCATGGTGGCAAGCCGTGGCCTATCCGGCGCAAAAGGACTTAACCTGCAGCAGACCTTGCCCTTGTTGGCCGATACCTACTCGGCCTTGTCGCGGAGAGGATTGATCAAGCCGGCACTGCGTATCGCTGGTATCGCCGGCATCGTCGGTGCAGTCGGATGGATGGTTATCAACCGACGAAGATCTGTCGATGCAGACGCTGCTTCTTCCCCAGCGAATACTTCCGATTCAACAACCTGAGTGATTTGATTACAAATGTAATTAAGTTTTTCATGCCTGAAGGATGACGAACTTGCATTAATCCCGCGTGTCAAATTTGTGTTTGAAACGAAGGGGAATGCAATGCAACATCGACGAACCATAGCCGCGCAGCTGAGCGTCACAGCAATCGCAAGTGCACTGGCATTGGGCGGCTGCGCGAATATGAATGAAGTGCAGCGTGGAACAGCGACAGGTGCCGGTGTCGGCGCCGGCATCGGCGCGGTGCTTGGCGGAACGGTTGGCAAAGGAGGCGGACGGCGTGCGGCGACTGGCGCTGTCGTCGGCGGCGCTGCCGGTGCGGTGATCGGTAATATCTGGTCGGCGCGGATGGAAGAGCAGAAGCGCAAGATGGAACAGGCCACGCAAGGGACCGGTGTTGAAGTCACGCAAACCGCCGACAACCGCTTGAAGCTGGATATTCCGAGCGACATCTCTTTCGACACCAACCGGTCGGACATCAAGCCGAATTTCCGTCCGGTGCTCGACAAATTCGCCGCCAGCCTGGTGGAGAATCCCTATACGAAGGTCACCATCATCGGACACACTGACAGCACCGGTTCGGAAGCAGTCAACAATCCGCTGTCCTATGACCGTGCCGCCCGCACCCGCGATTATCTGAGCGCACGCGGTGTCAATGCCAGCCGTTTCATCGTCGACGGTCGGGGAGAGCGCGAGCCGGTAGCCTCGAATGACACGGAAGCCAGTCGCGCCCAGAACCGCCGCGTGGAAATATTCGTGGCGGAGCCGCAAACGACCGCGCAGGCACCGCAACAACCCTATCCGCAGCAACCGTACCCGCAGCAACCGTACCCGCAACAGGCGTATCCACAGCAGACCTATCCTCAACAGCCATATCCGCAGCAACCATATCCACAACAGCAGCCTTATCCATATCCGCAACAGCCGCGATAAGCAGTCTGCAAATACGCTGACAAATAAAAAAGCCGACCCGCAGGTCGGCTTTTTTATCGTATAGCGGTTTCGCTTACTTGGATGCCGCTACCATGAAGTCCACAGCTGCCTTGATTTCGTCATCCGATGCGGACGATCCGCCTTTTGGCGGCATCACGCCGGCCTTGCCTTGAAATCCCTTGATTGCATTGGTATAAAGTGTTTCGTTGCCTTGCTGAATCCGTGGTGCCCATGCCGCCTTGTCACCGGTCTTTGGAGCGCCTGCAATGCCTGCGCCGTGACAGGCGACGCATGCGGAGTCATAGATTTTCTTGCCGACTTCAGCAGATACCTTGGTTGGTTGCGCATTGTTCGCTGCCGGAGCAGCATTCTGCGCAGTCTGAGTCGGAGAAGCCATCGGCTGTGAGGCTGATGCGACCGGGGCGCCTGCGGATTGCGGCGGTGTTTCCGCTGCAGCCGGTGCTGCTGGTGCTGCAGCGTTTGCAGCCGGTTTCGCCTCCGGTTCCTTGAATTTTCCACCGGATTGGTTGGCCATGTAGACTACGGCACGAGCAACTTCCACATCATCCAGATCAGGATTGCCGCCTTTGGCCGGCATCGCGCGGATACCGTTCACGGCATTCGCCACCATCGAATCAAGGCCTTTGGCGATGCGGGCGGACCAGCCGGCTGTATCGCCGGTTTTCGGCGCGCCAGCCGCGCCGCTGTCGTGGCAGGCAGCGCAAACAGCTTTATAAACAGCGTCGCCGGCCTGCAACTGCTTCGGCGCATTGGCATCGCGGAATGTGAAGCCTTCTTCCGCCACCGGCCGCAGGCGTGCTGCCACGGCTTCGGGCGACAAGCCTTCCGAACCGGCACCCGCAACGGAGGCATTGCCCACGTATTGCACCAGC
>NZ_DASZBA010000065.1:0-4302 GCF_035944575.1 Noviherbaspirillum sp. | reverse complement strand
TTCCTGCCTCATGCGCATCGTGGCCGTGCGCATGGCCGTGCCCGTCTCCTTCGTAATGATGGGAATGCCGCAGGATCGCGAATTTTTCCAGCAGGAAGAACGCCAGCAGGCCGCCGAGCAGGACCGAGAACAGTACGTGCGCGTCCGCTTGCGACTCGAACGCTTCGGGCAATGCATGCAGCAGCGAGGTCGAGAGCAGGATACCAACCGACAGGCTGACCATCCGCTCCACCATTTTGGATAACAAAGCGAAGGAAAACACCGCGGCCGCAGTGATGCTGAGCACGCCTGCGATGGTAGTGGCGAGCAGGATGGATAACAGCGCGGAATCGATTTTAGGCCTCGGCAAATTGCAACAAAGTTGCAAATTAAAACACAGCCGGCCTGATTCGGCAAACGGTTAGCTTAAATGTCTGCCATTCATCATAAGAACGACAGGAAAGCGCCTGAAGCGAACCATGGCCGCACATCGGCGAGCGACCATGGTTCGGACCGCGTCCTGATGATCAGGCCACGCCGTGGGTCTTGAACCACGCAAGGCAAAGCCGCCAGCCTTCCCTTGCATCGGCCTCGACGAAGCTCGGGCGATAGTCGGCATGGAAAGCATGTCCGGAGTTCTCGAAGATCACGAACGACGACTTGCTGCTTCCCTTGGCCAATGCTTCCTTCATCTTGTTGACGCTCTCCAGCGGAATGCCGGTGTCCTTGGCGCCGTACAGGCCGAGCACCGGGACCTTCAGGTCGGCGGCTATATCGACCGGTTGCGCGGGGGTCAGCGCGGTCTTGTCGCCGACCAGCCGTCCGTACCAGGCAACGCCTGCCTTGACCTTCGGATTATGCGCGGCATACAGCCAGGTGATGCGCCCGCCCCAGCAGAATCCGGTGATGCCCACCTTGTCGGTGTTGCCGCCATTATCCTTCGCCCATGCAACGCAGGCGTCCAGATCGGACATGACTTGCGCGTCGGGAACCTTGGAGATCACTTCCTTGATGACTTCGGCGGCAGTGGGATAGGCAGCCGCATTGCCCTGCCGGACGAACAGGTCGGGCGCCAAGGCGAGATAGCCGAGCTTGGCAAAGCGGCGGGCCACGTCGGCGATGTGCTCATGCACGCCGAAGATTTCCGACACCACCAGGATGACCGGCAGATTGGTCTTGCCTTCCGGCTGCGCCCGGTACATCGGCACCTTCTGGCCGTTCACCGTGATGGTGACTTCGCCGGCGGTCAGGCCCGACGTATCGGTTTTGATCATGGTCTGCGCGCAGACCGGCAGCACCGAGGCGGCGAATCCGGTGCCGAGCGCCGTCTTCAGGAAACCACGTCGGTCGAAGCCGTCGGGAAATGCCGTCGTGCCTACCAAACTATTAAGATCGTCCTTCACATCCTGCATGGAAATCCTCCGAAGTGTATGCGTCCGTACGAAACGTTAAACAATCAAACCCAGGTTTTTCCTCGTATGCCGGTTCATCGGGATGACATGAACGCGGCTGCTTGTTTTAATGGGCTTCCTCCCAGTTCTTGCCGACACCCACTTCGGCAAGCAGCGGCACCTTCAGCTTGCCGACGCCGCGCATCAATTCAGGAAGCCGTTGCTGAATATACGACAATTCCGATTCCGGCACTTCGAGCACCAGTTCGTCGTGCACCTGCATCACCATCTTCGATTGCAGGCGCTCGCTTTCCATCCAATCCTGCACGGCAATCATCGACAGCTTGATGAGATCGGCCGCCGTGCCCTGCATGGGCGCATTGATCGCCGCCCTTTCGGCTGCCTGGCGGCGCGGCCCGTTCGGGGAGTTGATCTCCGCCAGCCAGAGCCGGCGGCCGTAGACCGTTTCGACATAGCCGTTGGCCTTGGCCTGCGCACGGGTATCGGTCATGTACTGCGCCACCTTGGGATAACGATTGAAGTATTTTTCGATATACATCTGCGCCGCGGAACGCTCGATGCCGAGATTGGCGGCCAGCCCGAATGCGCTCATGCCGTAGATCAGGCCGAAATTGATGACTTTCGCATAGCGGCGCTGCTCGTTCGTCACTTCCGCCGGAGGCACGCTGAAGATTTCCGACGCCGTCGCGCGATGCACATCCTCGCCTTCCGCAAACGAGCGCAGCAGGCTTTCATCGCCCGATATATGCGCCATGATGCGCAGCTCGATCTGCGAGTAATCCGCCGACACGATGACGCTGCCCGGCGGCGCGATGAACGCTTCACGTATGCGCCGGCCTTCGGCGGTGCGCACCGGAATGTTTTGCAGGTTGGGCTCGTTCGATGCCAGCCGGCCGGTAACCGCCACCGCCTGCGCATAGTTGGTATGCACGCGGCCGGTTGCCGGATTGACCATCTTCGGCAGCTTGTCGGTATAGGTCGACTTCAGCTTCGACAATCCGCGGTATTCCAGCAGGATCTTCGGCAACGGATAATTTTCCGCCAGCTTCTGCAGGACTTCTTCATCCGTGGACGGCGTGCCGGATGGCGTCTTTTTCACCACCGGCAGTTTCAGCTTTTCGAAAAAAATGTCTCCCAGCTGCTTGGGTGAGTTCAGGTTGAAGGACTGCCCGGCCAGCTCATACGCATTCTTTTCCATTTCCAGCATGCGCTTGCCGAGTTCGCCCGACTGGGTGGCCAGCAAGCCGGCATCGATGAGCACGCCGTTGCGCTCGATCTTTTGCAGCACCACGGCGGTCGGCAGCTCGATGCGTTCATAGATGAACTTGAGTCCCTCGTTGTCCGCGACTTGGGGCCACATCGCCTGGTGCAGGCGCAGCGTGATGTCCGCGTCTTCCGCCGCATACTCTGTGGCGCGGTCGATCGCGACTTCATCGAAGCCGATCTGGGAAGCGCCCTTGCCGCACACTTCCTCATACGAAATGGTCTTGATGTTCAGGTGCCGCAGCGCGAGGCTGTCCATGTCGTGGCTTCGGTGCGATTCGAAGACATAGGATTCCAGCAGCGTATCGTGGACGATGCCTTTCAAGGTCACGCCATGGTTGGCGAAGATATGGCAATCGTATTTCAGGTGCTGGCCGACTTTCGGTTTGGCCGCATCTTCCAGCCACGGCTTCAAACGCGATAGCACATGGTCGCGCGACATCTGTTCCGGCGCGTCTTGGTACCGGTGCGCAACCGGAATATAGGCAGCAACGCCGGGCTCGCAGCACAGCGAAATGCCAACCAGTTGCGCCTGCATCGGATCGAGCGAGGTCGTTTCCGTATCGACCGATGTCAGCGCCGCCGCATCGATGCGCTCCAGCCACTTGTCCAGTTGTACGTCGGTGAGAACGGTTTCGTATTGCTTGACGGGTTCCGATTCGGAGGCGCCGAACAGATTGGCTTGCGTGGTTCCCTGCGCACCGCTCGCTGCCTGCGCGCCGGCAGCCATCTTGGTTTCCAGTTCGCGCAGCCAGGTCTTGAAACCGTAGCGTTTGAAGAACGCCAGCATGGCCGCATCATCGACCGGCGCGGCCTTCAGCGATTCCGGGATCGACACCATGTGCTCCACCAAGTCGCAATCGGTCTTTACCGTTACCAGAGTACGCCCCTGCGGCAGCCAGTCGAGCGCACGCCGCAAGTTCTCTCCCACCGCGCCGCCGATGGATGCGGCGTTCGCAATGATGCCGTCCAGACTGCCATATTGATTCAGCCATTTGACCGCTGTCTTTGGCCCTACCTTGTCGACGCCAGGAACGTTGTCGACCGCATCGCCGACAAGCGTCAGGTAATCGACGATACGCTCGGGCGGGACGCCGAACTTGGCGATCACCGCGTCGCGGTCGAAGGTCTCGTTGCTCATCGTGTTGATCAGCGTGACGTTGTCGTTGACGAGCTGCGCGAGATCCTTGTCGCCGGTGGACACCACCGTGCGCATGCCCTGGGCGGTGGCCTGCACCGCCAGCGTGCCGATCACATCGTCGGCTTCGATGCCCTCCACCATCAGGATCGGCCAGCCGAGCGCCCGCACCGCTTCGTGGATGGGCTCGATCTGCCTCGAGAGATCTTCGGGCATCGATGCCCGGTTCGCCTTGTAATCGGCAAACAGGTGGTCGCGGAATGTTTTTCCTTTGGCATCGAATACGCATGCCATGTAGGCAGCGGGGAAATCGGCCCGCAGGCGGCGCAGCATGTTGATCATGCCGTAGATGGCGCCGGTCGGGGCACCGTCCGCATTGCGCAGGTCGGGCATTGCATGGAAGGCGCGATACAAATAGCTGGAACCGTCAACGAGCAGCAAGGTGTTATTCATAGGGAATCAAAAGAAAAAAGCGCCACGCCTGCAAGACTCGGCGGGGACGCGGCCCAG
>NZ_DASZBA010000064.1:0-13848 GCF_035944575.1 Noviherbaspirillum sp. | reverse complement strand
CTGCAAATGCATAATTCTCACACCGTATAGCGACAAGGTCAGGCTGCTGTCGTTATAGCTTGCGATATATGAATTTCAGGAAGTTCGACGTTTTGAATTCTGTTTCCAGGCGAACGACACCGTCCTTGCAAACAAGATAGTGCCCGTGCCGGTCTTTTTCTATCGCACCAAGCCGTCGGCTGGCGGTGCGCTTTCTTTCGTATTCAAGCACCGTCCAATCCTGACCGGGCGCGAATCCGGGTGGCGGACCGATGACGTCGTTGATCCAACTGTCCGCGCCACGAAGAAAGTGCCACACCCGCTCAACCGGCCAAGATTGCCAGTCGATTGCCGTCCTATACTCTTCCGATTTTACCCGCCGTGCCCGCACCGTCGGGCTTTCCTTAGGTTGCCTTGTGCGAGGCAACGGGCTTCCATCCGCTAATGTTTGCAATGCATTCAGAACCAGCTGTATTCCATGCTTTTTTATCGCCGTGTCGTGCATTTCCCGGTAACTCATGCCGGGATTAATTGCGAACGACGCTTGGTAAACGATGTCCCCGGTGTCTTCGCCCGCATCGAGATAGTGCAGCGTGACACCACCCGAAGTCTCGGTGTTGTAGTACATCCAGAAGATGGGATTGGGCCCCCGATAGGCGGGTAATTTGGACGGATGGAGATTCAATGTGCCGAACCTCGGTATTTCCAGTATGGAAGCAGGCAGCAAATGGGACATCGAATGTACAACGAGGACATCACATTGCTGTTCTTTCAACCGCTCGCCCAAGCTCGGCAGGTTCTCTTTGGAAAGAGAAAAATAGGGAAGATTTCGCGCCTTTGCATAATATTCAAGCGAATCGCGAAAACGAACACGGCGATAAATCCGTTCCGCAGTTCGCCTTGGCATCGAGGTACTACGCTGGGGTCGCGGTGCAGACTCGACAATTGATACCAGCTTGACCCGCGGTTCCGCATACAGAGGCGCTACGATCGGGGAGAGTCCATGGGTTATCAAACATACGCGCAAAGCATTTGCGTCGGTGTGCTGGGCTTGCATAGGCGTTCAGGACGAAAGGGGAAACCAACAATCTGCCGGGATCGGCACCGTTTTTCCATTCGGACAGCAACCTGCTACTTTATGCCGACTTCAATATACGGCAGCTTCACTATTTGATTGTCGGGCATGACGGATCGAGGCATATCAAGATTCGCATTCTGTTTGCAGGTTCGGGTTTTGCCTGAGGTGGCATGGCAAGATTTTTCCTGCGGGTTTGCCCTTATATGCCTCGGGCGCACTGTCGTGCTTCATGTACTTTCTGCACATCATTGGAACAAGATTAGCGTGCACGTTCGCTTGCCCTTGCTTCCAAATTTACCAATACGCGTCGTCGGACAGCCGGTGGCGAAGAGGCGCATGCCGATGCCTCGGTGCGTATGTCGTACTTTTCCATGAGCCGATACAACGTCACGCGGGATACGCCAAGCAAGGATGCCGCGCGAGATATCTGATTTCGCGCCTGCGACAGTGCGCGCCGGATCGCCGTGCTTTCTGCGAGCGCACGCGCGTCTTCGAGGGAAACAATCTGTGACTGTTCCATCTGGTTTTCGAAGCCCAGATCGGATGGCTGTATGAAGCGACCTTCTGCCATCACGGTTGCACGCTGTACGCGATTGACTAGTTCACGCACGTTGCCTGGCCAGCTATGGCTGAGCATTGCGTTCATCGCCGCCTTGGAAAAGCCACGCAGGCTGCGATTGTGGACTTTTGCGAATCGGGTGAAATAATGTTTGGCGATGTCTTCAATATCCTGGCCGCGATCAGCCAGCGGCGGCGTTTCAAGACAAATGACGTTGATCCGGTAATACAAGTCCTCTCGAAAAGCGCCCTGTCTGACCGCTTCCGCAAGATCAATGTGGGTGGCCGCAATAATACGAACATCGATACCGATGGAGTCCGTGCCGCCGACACGCTCGATGGTTTTTTCTTGCAGAAAGCGCAGCAGGTTGACTTGCATATCGAACGGCATATCGCCGATTTCATCCAGAAACAGCGTGCCGCCTTGAGCTGCCTCAATCCGGCCTATCTTGCGCTGGCTGGCGCCGGTGAATGCGCCTTTTTCATAGCCAAACAGCTCCGACTGAAACAATTGCGGCGCAATAGCACCGCAATTTACCGCAACGAATGGTGCCGCGGCGCGTGCTGACTGGCGGTGAATCGACAGCGCGGCGATTTCTTTGCCGGTGCCTGACGGACCCGTGATCAGCACCGACGCTTCAGTGCGTGCGACTTTCTGGATCTGATTGAACAGTCGTTGCATCTGTGGCGAGTTGCCGACCATCGACAGCCCATCGCTTGCTTGCGCGCGTTCCTGCAATCCGGTATGGCCGTCGCGTATGACTGCCATCCCCCATGCATGGCGAAGGGTAAGAATGATGTGGTCCGGGTCAGCTGGCGTGGTGATGAAGTTGAACAGATGTTCGCCGATGAACTCACGCATGCGCGGCGTCGAGATCAGTCCCTGGGCCACCAGACCGACCCAGGCAATCTGGTTGTTGTTGACCAGCGATTCGTATTTGTCGAGTTGCGACAGTTCTGCGTGTTCGTCGATAATCAGCAGACCGACACGGCAGCCGTTGGCCATTGCCCTGTATGCGGCGTCGTGTGTGTTGCACTCAACCAGTGTCAAGCCGTGATTTCTGAGAATGTGGGAATACGCACAGCGTGATTCAACAGGACTTGACGGACGCAGAACCATGACTGTCTGGTTGGTTGATGCTGAATCCGAGATATGAAGCATTGCCTGATACCTCTATCGTGTTATGCATTAACCGGATTCAAGGGCTCTTGCCGCGGTAACGAGACCGCATTGATCGAAGAGTTTGATTCCGGTGTGTGATTGTTCGTGGATGCGGACAGGATGAAAAATCATATGGCCCAAATTGAATGATCAATCAGAGTACTGTCTTTCGGCGGCGATCACAATGCCATAAACATGGGAATTCCACGCCATTCGCGGGGAAGTGCGGGAGGCTTTGTGCTGCGTCAAGAAAGGATTTTTAGTGCGATGAAAGCGTTGTATTCCATACGCATTTCATGTCATTCATCTTTGTTACCGCCACGATTCAACGATGTTCGCGCAGGTTCAAGTCCGCAATGCAACGCCACAGCGAATGCCGCGAGGCCAGGTATTTTTGTTCGAAAGGCGTGATCGGTTCAGCGGTGTGGAAGGCTTCGCATAGGACATCGAGCCCAGTCACCTGATGGATGGCGCTCGACATTTCCTCGATATAAATCCGCCAGTTGCTTCGGCATTCCAGTATGCCGCCCAACGCCAGAACGGTGGGAAAGACTGCATGCCCATGCCAGCGTCGCCCAAGATGGCCGATCTTCGGCCACGGATTCGGATACAGCAAATAATGCCTTGCGGGATGCATTTCCGCTTCCAGCATGAGCCGCCAGAAATCCACGAGATCGGCCCGCACCAGCAGGCAGTTATTCAAAGTCGCCCCGGTTGAATGCGTATTTCTCGCCAGCCGGTCGGCGGACTGATCGACACCGATTACAAAATGATCCGGAAACTGCAATGCCAGATTGCGGGTAGACATGCCAACGCCGCATCCGGCATCCAGGATCAGCGGCATGGCGCCTGCGGTTTTCCATGCGGCTACGCTGCCGTCGAATGCGGCGCGGTTGAAGTCCATGATCGGTTTTCGGAACATGCTCGTTGCATGCCGTTCGACGACCGCGCTTAACTGGCGGTGTGCCGCGGTCTGGGTGCTGGTGATGTGACGAGAGTTGCCATGCATGCTGGCGGCTTTTTCAATTTGTCTGTACGGAATGCATCACTTCATTGCCGCGGTGATTGCGTTATTGGGAATGAATGTACCCATATTTACATCCGCTCACGGCGTATCGCCCTGTTCAACTCTGTTGGGGCAGCGTTGCTGCGGACGACATGATGCCATACCTTGTACGGTATTCAGCACAAAGAGTAACGCTGGAAAATTGATGTGCGCTCGCCTGCAAACGACGAACCGGCGGAAAAGGACGCGGGCATTGAACAACACGATCATGCATGTCAATGCATTTCGCTTGCTGCCGCATGATCCGGGACAGAAAGTCCGGGTTGAAAACAACTTGCTCCGGTGAAGGAGCAAGTGTCAATTCAAACAGACTTCAGACAGCGCGGTGGGACTAGTGAAGAATCATCGGCTGACGCATGAGCGCATCGTACTTGCCGAGATAGGTGTCGATTTCTTCTACTGTCGGTTCGGTGGCGATAAGGTTTTCGACTTCCTCCCTGAAGGACCTGGCCAGCGTTCCACCGATAAAGATCTCGCGCTTGCCAGACTTGTCCATGATTTCATAGCCGCCAAAACGTAGCGCTTCGCGGTCATCGTCCGCGCCAAACTCCACCACGCTGTACTGCTCGCTGTTGTAGATTAAGTTCATCTTGCGCTCCTTGTGCAACCTACGTTTACTGAAAACCCGTTCACTCTGATGCAAAAATGGGGCCAAGTAAAACCGTTTCAAGACACCGCTGTAAAAATCGACTTGCCTCCTGGAACAATGTTCGTCTTGTAGTGTTCAACGGTTGCCGATGTCGATGTCTTTAGTCAATTCAAGAAAGCTGTCGTATGGAGTTTGTGTCAAAAAATGGCGTATCTGTTCCAGATGTGCAGCGTTGGCGAGTCCGATATATAAACGCATCGGCCGCTTGCGCAGAATACGGTTCAATGTAACACGCATTGTCAGGTTACCGGTACAACACATGCAACCCGGCGCAACACGTGCAATAACTACAGAGGGAAGGTCAGGAATGACAGCGAGCGACGAAGTGCCGCTCGGTAATCCTTCAAGTATCAGGGCGGTGTCGATCGACGGATCGAGGGCTTCGGCAATCGCGGCTTCACGATCGGCGGCGTGGCCGCCGGTCACGAGCGTGGTAAGCGTTAAAGCCACGCGCGTATCAGGCTGTGTTTGATAAGCTGCTCCGCAGTACGGCGCTTACCGGACAAGCCTTACCCCTTTCTGGCAAGCCTGCCCGGTTCGACACCGAGCTGCTTGAGTTTGCGGTAAAGATGCGTGCGTTCCAGGCCGGTTCGTTCCGCGACCCGTGTCATGCTCCCGCCTTCACGATTGAGATGATGCTCGAAGTAGGCGCGTTCGAACGCGTCGCGCGCTTCCCGCAGCGGCAGATCGAAAGACAAGATGAAGCCCGGCGTCTCGGGTTGCGGCGGCGACATCACGGATACATGCGGCGCCATGGCGGAAACAGCGGAGACCTGCGTCGTAAAGGCGGCGACATGCACGGATGACGGTTCTTCATGCGCGACCGGTGCGGGACGGGAAGTATGCGCGCTGTAAAGTACCGGCCGGGCAACTTCCTGGTTGCGCGTGAGTCCCTGTTGAACGGCTTTCAGAAGCTTTTGCAAGGCAATCGGCTTTTCGAGAAAGTTCAGCGCGCCGATGCGGGTCGCCTCGACTGCGGTGTCAATGGTCGCGTGTCCGGACATCATGATGACCGGCATGGTAAGCAGGCCGTCGCGCTGCCATTCCTTGAGCAAGGTGACGCCGTCGGTATCCGGCATCCAAATGTCAAGGAGGACCAGGTCGGGAGCCCCGGCTGCGCGTATTTCCCTTGCCTGCCGCGCATTTTCTGCGGTGGTCACCACATGTCCTTCGTCCCCCAGGATCTCGGAGAGCAACTCGCGGATGCCCATTTCATCGTCGACTACCAGAATATTTGCCATTTGCGTGCCTTCTTTGCTGCCAATGTCGCTGTCAATTGTCGCTCAGTCGAGGTGGCTAAACCTTAAAACGGAGCGGGATATTTGTAAGAGTGTGTTATCAGAGCGGTTCCCAGAAACAGGCAAGGGGGCGATCCCGGATCTGCGATGCTCGCCGTACCATTTGTACGGCTGCGCTTCTCAGCCCGATCCCGACTACTTTTCACATTCCTGAAAACCACTCCAACGGAGCGGTTTTGCCTATGTCAGATCGCTTCCAGACCTTCTGCATACCATGGCATCGCCTTCTGCTCTCGGGCATGAAATCGCATCCATCACATATGCCTGAATAACGCTTTCAATAACGTCATGCAATCAACGCCATCGTCATCGTCAGGGGGCTACACGCAGGATGATCCATTGAGTATTGCCTGCCAGAAAAGTTCGACGCTGATTCCCTCAAACACCAGTTTTATTTTATGCCGGGGCTAACTTTAGCAGCAAAATTGCCACTTTTGCACCATTACCGTCGGCGCGGTTTTGAATATCTACCCTGCCACCATGCTCATCGATAATCTTTTTCACCATGGCCAGCCCAAGACCTGTCCCTTTGGGCTTGGACGTGACATACGGCTCAAATGCCCGCGCCAGGATCTTGGATGAGAAACCGGGGCCGTTATCGACGATCGTGAGCCGGACGGCAACATGCCTGCTGCCATCAGAGCCGTCGTAGGGAATGGCTTCAGTCCGGACATCGATGTGCGGCGCATGACCGTCGCCGGATTTATCGTCTGCGGCGTCCTGCGCGTTCTGCAGCAGGTTATGGATGACTTGCCTGAGCTGGGTGGCGTCGCCCATCACCCGGGGCAATGCCGGCGCAAGCGACGTTTTGATGATGTCTCGGTCGTCGCCGCTCAGGTACAGGTGCAGGATTTCCTCGACCAGCGCATTCAGGTCGAGCGGCTCGAGCACCGCTGGCGGTGTCTTGGCGTAATCGCGGAAATCGTCCACCATGCGTTTCATCGCCGACACCTGATTGACAATCGTGCCGGTTCCCTTCGTCAGCATGGCGGCGTCCTGCGGCGACAGCTTGCTTTCCAGTTTCATCTGCAGCCGTTCGGCCGACAACTGGATCGGCGTCAGCGGATTTTTGATCTCATGTGCGAGGCGGCGCGCAACTTCGCCCCAGGCGATCGAGCGCTGCGCCGAGATCACGTCGGAAATGTCGTCGAATACCACGACATAGCCGGTGCCTGCCGCAACCGGCAGATGCGAGCCGCGCGCCAGCAGCGTGATGCCGCTGTCATCATCCGGGCCGGCATCCTTGCGCGGCACTTCGATCTGCTGTTGCCAGTGTCCACTCAGGCCGGAATCCGCCGAGGCGGACTGCGCGCTCTGTTCGGAAAAGGCCTTGGTGAATGCGTTCGCCAACGGCTCAAGGCCGCCGATGGACGACAGCGGCTGGCCGATGTGCGCGTCGAAGTTGTGTCGCAGAATGCGCTCGACCGATTCGTTGCATGTAACCAGCCGGAAGTGCTTGTCCAGGACCATCACGCCGGCCGACATGTTGGCCAGCACGGATTCCAGATATGCCTTCGCGTTCTCCAGCTCGGCGCGGTTCTTCTCGACCGAGGCGCGGGCTTCCGACAACTGGCGTGTCATGGTGTTGAAGGACTGCGTCAGCGTGCCGAGTTCGTCGGAAGTGGTGACGATGGGGCGCGGCGACAGGTTGCCCTCGGCCACCGCCTTGGTGCCTTCCGCCAGCAGCAGAAGCGGCTTGGCCAGATCGCCGGCGATCAGGAAGGCGCCGGTGATGGCGCCGAAGATCGCCAGCAGCAGCGTGAGGGTCAATGTCGTGATGTAGATCTTGCGCAGGCCGGTACGCGCCAGAGCCCGTTCCTGGTATTCGCTGTAGGCGGCGCGCAGCGCCTCGGCATTGGCGGCGAGGCTGGGCGGTACGGGTTGCGTCAATTGCAGGTAGTAGGTGTCGGCTTGCAGCGACATGCCGCTGCCGGAATTCGGTATCGCTACCACTGTCCGCAGGCGCAGCTCGTTTTGAGCACTTGGCGCTTTCGTGCTTGCGCCCGGCGTCATGGTGGCACCGGCAAGCGTGTCCCGGGACGTGCTTGGAGGATCAACTCCGCCTTCAATTGCCGCATAGCCCCGCGTCATGCGCGCCTGCCTGAGCATCGCCGGAGTGGGCAAGTCCGGAACCAGGCTGCCGTAGCGCCCGCCGACGGTTGCGACGATCTGACCGCCAGAGGTGATGATGGTGGCTTCCTGTTGCTGGCCCGGATCACGCAAGCGTGACAATTGCGTGACGAGTTCCGACTCCGACATTTCCGAAAGCTCGAGCGCGATATTGCGCGCCTTCGCACTCAGGTCGGTCAGCGATGCATCGAGCGCCGTGCGTCCGAGATTCAATCCCGACTCCAGCGCCGACTCCACCCGGACGTTGAACCACGACTCGATCGAGCGCGACACGAACTGCACCGACACGACATAGATGATCAGTCCGGGCAAGATGCCGATGATGGCAAAAAGAAGCACCAGCCGCGCCATCAGGCGCGAGCCGAATGCGCCGCGCTTGTAGCGGCGGTACAGCCGCGCCAGCAGCAGCGTGACCAGTCCCAGCAAGGCCACCGCCATGGCTGCATTCAGTCCGAGCAGCCAGGGATAGTTCTTGTCGAAGAACGCTGAATTCTCAGCCGCGGAGGCCAGCAGGAACAGCAGGATGCTGCCCAGCGCGCCGCCGACCACCAGGAAATATCGAAAATGCCTTGGCACGGCTATTCCGCCTTGAAATTGAACTGTTTCCAGTCAGAAGAGAAACGCCAGTCGCTGCTGTTGATTGCGTGCACCTGAAAAGGCTTGGGCAGGCGCGCGACATCGAGCCCCATGCGCACCGCGACATTGTAGACCTCGCCGGGCTTGAGCACCCCCCGGTCGGCGATCAGCCAGCGGCCCGGGCGTTTTACCAGCGACAGCGCTTCCTCGAGCGTATTGAAGCTCTGATGCAGGCCGTCGCTGATGGCGGCATGATATTGCTGTGTCAACAGGTTGTAGGAAATGCGTACCGTCCGCGATGCGGTGATCGCTTTTTCATCGAACCAGTACCAGCGCGGCCGTGTCAGTTCGACTTCAGTGGTGAAATAGAGCGGGAAGCCGCGCATGATCGCGTCCTCCAGCGTGCGCGGCAATTCGAATGCGAAGCTGATGCCAAGCTTGTAACCTTCGTCGGCATTTTCCAAGCTCACCCGGCTGATCTCGATTTCCGCCGCACGCGCCGGTACCGGCCCCAGGAAAGCGGCAAGGAACAGCAAGGTCATGAACCGGCAGATCAATGAATGAAAGAATCGACGTGTCACTCGAGTGGTGGGCCGGCGCATGAGGGAAATCATCGCCTCCGCCCTGAAATTGTTTGAGGGGATACTATCACGCGGCCTTTTCGAACAGAGCGTAAAACAAACCGTCGTGATCTTGCTCAGCGCCCGACGCGGGCAGCAACTGGCCGGGCGCAGGCAGGCGCAACGCCTTGGTGCGGGACGCGAAAGCGGCGGCTTGCATTTCCGACTCCTGCGGCCAGAGCGAGCAAGTCACAAACAGGAATTTACCACCCGGTCGAAGCATCTGCCACAGGTTGTCGAGAATCCGCCCGGACATGGTTGCCAGTTGCATTGCATCGCCTTTCCGGCGCAGCCAGCGTATATCCGGATGCCGGCGCATGATGCCCGACGCGGTGCAAGGAACGTCCGCCAGGATACGGTCAAACGGCTGCTTGTCCCACCAGTCCGCATCGGCCGCATCGCCGGCCCGGAGATCGGCCTGCAATCCGAGCCTGAGCAGATTGTCTTTAATCCGCAACAATCGCTGCGCGTCGTTGTCGAGCGCCGTCAGTGCGACGTCGGCGCATTCCAGTATGTGGCCGGTCTTGCCGCCGGGCGCGGCGCAAGCGTCCAGCACCCGCATGCCATCGTGCAGATCCAGCAACGGTGCGGCTAGTTGGGCCGCTGCATCCTGTACGGATACCAGTCCGTCCGAGAACCCGGGAATGCGCGAGACCGGGACCGGTTGCGCAAGGCGCACCGCATCCGGTCCGATCCGGTCGGCGGGCATGCCGGCCGCGGCCAGGGTGTGCAGATAGCCCGCAGTGTCGGTACGGCGGCGATTGACCCGCAATGTCAATGGTGGTGCGCTGTTGCCGGCGTTCAGGATGGCTTGCCATTGCTGCGGATAGGCGGCCTTCGTTGCGCCGATCCACCAGTCGGGATAATTCCAGCGCGCCTGCGGTTCCTTCAGGACCAGTGCCAGCAGGCTGTCGCGTTCGCGCAGGAAGCGCCGCAGTACCGCGTTCACCATGCCTTTCGCATGCGCGGTATCGGGACCGGATGCGGCAGCGTGCACCGCCTGGTTGACCACGGTGAACGCCTCATAGGGCATATCGGCGGCTTCGTCGTCGGCATTTGAAATCAGTCCGAGGGCGCAGCACAGCAAGCCGTGCAGCAGGGGCGGCGATGGCGCCTTGTTCGCCAGCCTTGCCAGCAGCGCTTCGGCCCTGCCGAGCGTGCGCATGCTGCGGTAGGCGATGTCCTGGATCGCGCCGCGCGCCGCTGCGGGCGGGGCGAGGTCGTCGAAGATGGCGGCCAATGCCTGCGGCAGGGCGGTGCCGGCACGGACCCGGACCACGGCGTGCGCCGCGCCCACGAGTGCATAGGCGAGCGAATCCGGTTTCAGTTGAGGAAGTGACGGTTTGGACAAGGAAAGATCAATTCTTGGTGAGCATGAGTTTTGCGCCCAGCGCGACGAAGGCGGCGCCGACGCCGCGTTCGAGCCACAACCTGACGTGGGGACTGCGTCCGGCGCGACGCGCCAGCGTGCCTGCCAGCAGCGCGGTGCCACTGTTCCAGCACATGCTGATGGCCGCGAACGCCAGGCCGAGAACGAGGAAGGCGATGGTCTTCTGCGACGAGTCGCCCTGCACGAACTGCGGGATGAAAGCGAGGAAGAAGAGAATGACTTTCGGATTCAGCACATTGGTGATCATCGCCTGCCAGAAAATCGTGGCCGGCGCGCGATTATCGCGAAGCGCGGCCGCGCTTGCGCCGTCGGCGCCGGTGTCAGCGGCCGGCTTGACCATCAGCATGCGGATGCCGAGATAGATCAGATAGGCGCCGCCGGCCAGCTTGATGACGAGGAATGCGGCGGATGACGCGGCGAGGATGGCGCTCAGTCCCAGCGCCGAAGCAAGCGCATGCACACAGCAGCCGACGGAGATGCCGAGCGCCGACATGATGCCGGCGGCGCGCCCCTGCGCGATGCTGCGCCCCACGATATAGGCCGTGTCGGGGCCTGGCGTGGCGTTCAGCAGCAGCACGGCGGCGCAAAAGAGGCCAAAATCGGAAATGCCGAGAAAATTCATGGTAGATGTGCAACGGTCCGGACGGGCGATGATACCCGTGATTGTAGCCGCAGTCCGGCCACGGTCGCTCAGGAGCGAAGCATGCTCATCCAGTTGCGCATGTCGTCGAACACCTGTTGCGCACCAGTTTCATTCAATAACTCGTGGTAAAAATTCGGATAGCGGCGGAAGGTGCCGATGCCGGATGGAAGCCGTGCAAAAAACGCATCACTGCCCGATGCATCGACCAGCCGATCATCCCCGGCGACGACCATCAGCGTCGGGATGGCAAGCGTCGGAGCATGTGCATGGGCAAAATCGATAGCCGACAGCATGGCGGTCAACAGGCGGGCACTGATCTTTGGATGGACTAGCGGGTCATTCCTGTAGGCCGCCTCGACGGCGGGATCATGGGAGAGATATCGGGTTTGCAAGCCGTTCGGCACGCCGAAACCGGGCGATGCGGCGCGCAGTACGCCAAGCAATATTTTTTGCGGCCCCGACAACGGCAATGCCAGTGCGGGAGAGGATAGGATAAGCGCCCGCAACGGTGACAGGCCGGCGATGGCAAAACGTGTCGCGAAGAGTCCGCCCATGCTATGACCAAACAGCATCGGCGGCGCATCGAATTGCCGCGCGAAATCATCGATCACGACTTTGGCATCGCGCACCAGTGCCTCGTTGTCCGGCACATCGCCGCGAGCGCCGCCGGAGCGGCCATGGCCACGGTGATCATAACTGCGCACCGACCAGCCGTTGTCATTGAAGAACTTTGCGACATGCGGATAGCGGCCGCAATGCTCGCCGAGTCCATGCATCAACACAACGCCGCGGCCGTTTCGTTGAGGGCCGTCGACCGGCCAGTCCACCACCTGAAGCGGCGTTCCGTCCGTGGCGCTCAGCCTGCGCTCGACCGGCGACGTCACTAAACGCCCCACATCACGTCATATCCGCCTCGCTGCGCCGCGCGCAGCATTTCAAGGAGCGGATAGGCGCGTGTGGCAAAGGTCACGACCTGGATTTGTTCATGTTCGTTGTCGTCGCCTTTTTCGTTGTGATGCATTTCAATATCGTGTTCGACTTCCTCGGACGCCGGGTGCTTGCGGCTCTCGGCGATTTCTTCCTCGAGTCTTGCCACCGCATGCGGTGCTTCCGCGGCGGTAATGATGCCCATCTTCACATCCTTGTGCAGCAAGTCGAGGATGCGTTTGGCATGTGCTTCATACATCAGGACTTCCGCAGCGGCCTTGGATTTGAATCTCACTAGCATGGCGCCTCCATGGTTGTTTAATATATTAACCATAGCACACGACTCAACTAACGGCCGTAGACGGGCCTCAATCGTCACGCCTGCCGCGGCTGGGAGCGATTGGCGATGAACCCGATGAGGGTTGCAATCTGCAACAGCAGGCAAATACCGAATGCCCCACGCATGGCATCCGCAGGGGCGGCGCCTGTTGCCTGCAGTAAATCAATCAAGAGCCCGACACCCCATTGCATGATGAAGGCACCGACGAACAGCAGGAAATTGAATGCGCTATTGGCACGGCCCGCCAGCGCGGACGGAAAGGAAAGGCTGACACTTGTCTGCACCAGCGTCGTCACGGTAACGAAAAAGGCAAACGGCAGCCACAGCATCCATGCCCATGGCGCAGTAATGAATACGATGGCGGCTTGCGTCAGCACCGTGCCGATCAGTCCGACGATGATGGCACGGATGACAGGCCAGCCACGGCTGCCGTCCTGCGACACTTTGCGCGGCGCCCACCATGCAAGGCATAGATAAGTCAGCATCAGGCAAAAATTGAAGATGAAGAGGATCTGGGCCGTCTGATCCTTGTCCATGCCGAGCACCGTATTCATCCAGGGGCCGGCCCAGAGTGTCTGCAGTGCAATGAAGCTGCCATGATTGATCACGCCGAGGACGGCGACGCGCCGGAAGTACGGATGGCGAAAAACCTGCAAATATCCCGGCGTCTCCGCTTTCGCACCAGACGCAGTCGGCGTTTGCGGGATGGCGTACGATATTTCCACCTTTCTGAGCAGAAAGAAAATTGCCGCGGCGCAGAGCAGGATCATCCCGCTCATGATCCAGAACACGCCGCGCCAGCCGATCGATGGCAAAGCCGCATTAACAGGCACCGTCGACGCCAATGCGCCCGACGTGCCCGCCACCAGCATCCAACTGGCGAGCTGCGCCTGCCTTTCCGGCGCGAACCATTGCCGATATGCCTTGTAGGGCGCCATCAGGCAGGCTGATACACCGATGCCGATCAACGCACGGCCAAGCCACAGTCCCGATAACGAGTCGCTGACCGCAAACAATGCCGCCCCTGCGGCGGCGAAGATCAGCAGCGCGGTCTCGGTGCGGCGCGGCCCGTATTTATCGAGCCAGATGCCAAGCGGGAGCTGCAGCGCGGCAAAGGTCAGGAAATAAGCCGACGACAGCAGGCCGAGGTCGGCGGCGGACAAGCCGACGTCATCCATCAACGCCGGCGCAATCACCGCGTTGATCGAGCGGAATGCATATGACAGAAAGTAGGCGCTGGCGAAGCAGAGAAAGACGCGCACCGCCAGTGCGCCGCTCAGGAACTGCATATCAGTTCTTGAAGGAACCGAAAAACATCTCCGCCGCGTCGCGCGACATCGATTTTTCCTTGCCCGTCATCACGACCTGGAAGATGCGGTTGCCCTTCGACAGGAAGCGGGCATACAGCAACCGGGGCTCACCGCCCGCGGCT
>NZ_DASZBA010000063.1:0-9893 GCF_035944575.1 Noviherbaspirillum sp. | reverse complement strand
TGGTCTGCATCAGCCCATGGAATTTCCCGCTGGCGATTTTCACCGGCGAAATCAGCGCGGCGCTCGCCGCCGGCAACGTCGTGCTGGCAAAGCCGGCCGAGCAAACGCCGTTGATCGCCCGGCGCGCGGTCGAATTGCTGCATGCGGCAGGGATTCCGACAGCCGCGCTGCAATTCCTGCCGGGGCAGGGCGGCACGGTCGGCGCCCGGTTGGTTGCCGATGCACGGGTCTGCGGCGTGATCTTCACCGGCTCCACCGAAGTGGCGCAGTTGATCAATCAAACATTGGCGAAACGCGCCGTCGCGGAAGCACGCGAGATTCCGCTGATCGCCGAGACCGGCGGACAGAACGCAATGATCGTCGATTCCAGCGCCTTGCCGGAGCAGGTCGTGCAAGACGCGATCCAGTCGGCCTTCGACAGCGCCGGCCAGCGCTGTTCGGCGTTGCGCGTGCTGTGCGTTCAGGAAGATATCGCCGACCGGGTGCTGAAGATGCTCAAGGGTGCGATGCAGGAACTGGCCATCGGCGTTCCCGACCGCCTGTCGGTCGATGTCGGCCCGGTGATCGACGACGAAGCACGCGGACGGCTGCAGCGGCATGTCGACCACATGCAAACGCTTGGCAAAAAGGTATTCCAGCTTCCTTTGCCGGCCGCATCGGCGAACGGCACCTTCATCGCGCCGACTGTGATTGAAATCGCGTCCCTGTCCGAACTGACATCGGAAGTATTCGGCCCGGTGCTGCATGTCCTGCGTTACCGGCGGGACCAGTTGCCGGAGTTGGTGAAGGCGATCAATGCGACCGGCTACGGATTGACGCTCGGCGTTCATTCACGCATCGACGAAACCATCGGATTCATCACCTCGCAGGCGCATGTCGGCAACATCTACGTCAACCGCAATATTGTCGGCGCCGTGGTGGGTGTGCAGCCCTTCGGCGGCGAGGGCAAATCCGGTACCGGGCCGAAAGCGGGCGGGCCCCTGTATCTGAAACGGCTGCAGCGCCATCCCGACGCGACGCTGCCGGCTGTGAAGACATCGATTCCCGCGTTCGACGATCTGTGCGCCTGGCTGAAGAAGCAGGAAGATCCATCTCTTTCAGCCCTGGCGACAGCGTATGCGAAAAAATCGCCCTTGGGCGCCGTCATCGCTTTGCCTGGCCCGACCGGTGAAACCAATACCTTGTCGTTTGCACCACGCGGCGCCGTACTGTGCGGGGCAAGCACCTTGGCTGCTTTGCTGAACCAGCTTGCAGCGGTAACGGCGACTGGAAATTCCGCTGTTATTGACAAGGAAGCAAGCCTGTTGATCCCGGCCGATCTGCCGCCGACGGTCATCGCATCGATCCGGGTCATCGACAGCATATCCACATCGTCGAGCGCATTGCATTTCGCTCTTTTGGAAACGTCGACCGTTTCCTCGCTTGTACCTCTGCTAGCGACCCGTGACGACGCATTGGTGTCGTGGATTGAAACTTCGGCAACCGCGGCAATACCGCTGTGGCGCCTGGCAGCCGAACGCGCCGTCTGCATCAATACGACCGCTGCCGGCGGCAACGCCAGCCTGATGACTTTGCAAGCCTGATCCGGTCGTTTTTTCAGTGCTGTTTGCCGGGGGTGGATAGCGGCTGAAGAGGGGGCGGGTTTTAAATTAAGAATTGATATATACGAATAGTAGTAGTTGTTAACACCCCCGAACGTCTGTGGATAACTCGGTATACCCGTTGAAAATCAGCGATTTGGGATTTTCATAAACCCTGAATAATCGGTGTATTGCCAAAGGATGGAATTTGGACAAAAAAAGCCGGTGTGAAGATCTTCGGGCTTATCCCGTTTACGTCCAGCGTTTATGCAATGAGTTATCCACAGATGCGCGGCGGATAGATGTTCACAAGGGCAATCAGCTGCGCCACAGGGCTTTCAGCAGTGCAAAAACGGCATTGATTGCCGGTTCCTGTTTTCGTTTTGTCAATGTAATAAAGGACAATTCGGTCGACAGGCTGACCGCATCGGCAATGACGAGGCCATGGATATGCGCCTCCCGCAGCGCAATCGATTCCCTGACCAGCGACAGCCCGACGCCGGACTTCACCAGGTCGAGCATGGACGGTTCCTGGTCGACCAGCGCCACTTTCTTCGGCATGGTCTTGTACTGGCCGAACGTCCTGGTCAGCAGGCGGTTATGCACCGACTCCGGCGGCGCCCAGATCCACGGCAGGGCGGCCAGCGCCTGCCAGTCCTTGCCGGCGACGCGGTTCTTCCAGCCCTGCGGGGCCACCACGTTGTAAGTGAAGGTGGTCAGCGCCTGGTGGTGATATTCCTTGCCGGGCGTGCCTAGGTAATAGCCGACGTCGAGGTCGCCCGATTTCACTTGCTGCAAGACCCAGCCCGACATGCCGTGATGCAGTTCGGTGGATAACTGCGGATAACTTTCGACCAATCTTTTCAGGAAGGCGCCGAGACGGATGAATTCCGGATCGAGGATGGTGCCGATGGCCAGCCGGCCGGTCAGGGTCGAATGCAGCGCATCCGCACCCTGCCGGAATTCGGCCATGCTTTCGATGACCCGCTCGGCGAAGGGCAGCAGTTTCGCGCCGTCATCGGTGAGCGTCATGCCTTTCGGCGTGCGGGTGAACAATTGCAGTCCGAGCGCGGATTGCAGCGACTTGATCTGCAGGCTGACCGCCGGCTGGGTCAGGTGCAGGCGCTCGGCGGCCCGGGTGAGGCTGCCTTCGCGGGCGATGGTGACGAAGGCGCGGAGCTGGATGAAGTCCATGTGGGTCCTTTGAATCGGAGCCGCCTGCAAGCGACAACGTGGAAAGGTTGTAAGCGAGCCAACTCCTTCCCCCTTAGAGGGAAAGGGGCTCTACGGCGGGTTTGGCATAGAACGCCATAAGCCTGCCTTATATCCTAATTGATAATAACTCATTGGATTTCCCTTCGGATGGGCGATATTCTGCAAAAAATCGCCCATCCGCCAAAGGAATCCTTATGAACAAGCTCTCCACCACCGACATTCAGCACTACATCAACGGCCGCGTCGTCGCCTCCACCAGCGGTCGCCAGCAGGATGTCTTCAATCCCGCCACCGGCGCCGTCACCGGCAGGGTGGCATTGGCCAGCGAACAGGAAGTGCAGGCGGCGGTCGCCGCCGCCCAGGCCGCCGCGCCCGCCTGGGCCGAAACCGCGCCGCTCAAGCGTGCCCGCATCCTGTTCAAGTTCAAGGATCTGCTCGACAAGCACCATGACGACCTGGCAGCCGCCATCACCCGCGAACACGGCAAGGTGTTTTCCGACGCGCGCGGTGAAGTCACGCGGGGCATCGAGGTGGTTGAATTCGCCTGCGGCATCCCGCAATTGATGAAAACCCAGTTCACCGACAACATCGGCGGCGGCATCGATAACTGGCAGTTGCGCCAGCCGCTCGGCGTGACCGCCGGCATCACGCCGTTCAACTTCCCGTTCATGGTGCCGATGTGGATGGCGCCGATGGCGATTGCGACCGGCAATACCTTCATCCTGAAACCGTCCGAGCGCGATCCGTCGCCGTCGCTGATGGTGGCGGACCTGTTCAAGCAGGCCGGCCTGCCCGACGGCGTCTTCAACGTGGTGCAGGGCGACAAGGTGGCGGTCGATACGCTGCTGCATCATCCGGATGTGAAAGCGGTGTCCTTCGTCGGCTCGACGCCGATCGCCGAGTACATCTATACCGAAGGCGCGAAGCGCAAGGGCGCCTACCCGCTGCGGGTACAGGCGCTGGGCGGCGCGAAGAACCACCTGGTGGTGATGCCGGACGCCGACCTCGACCAGGCGGTCGATGCCCTGATCGGCGCCGCCTACGGTTCCGCCGGCGAACGCTGCATGGCGATTTCAGTGGCGGTCGCAGTCGGCAGCGTCGCCGACAAGCTGATCGAGGCACTGATCCCGCGGGTGAAGTCGCTGGTGGTGAAGAACGGCATGGAAGCCGACGCTGAAATGGGGCCGGTGGTCAGCGCTCCCCACAAGGCAAAGATCGAGGGATACATCGAGCAGGGCGTTCAGGCCGGCGCGAAGCTGCTGGTCGACGGGCGCAGTTTCACGGTGCCCGGTCATGAACAGGGGTACTTCCTCGGCGGCTCGCTGTTCGACCAGGTCACGCCCGACATGACCATCTACAAGGAAGAGATTTTTGGCCCGGTGCTGTGCGTGGTGCGGGTGCCCGACTTCGCCGCCGCGGTCGAGTTGATCAATAACCATGAATACGGCAACGGCGTGTCCCTGTTCACTTCCGACGGCCACACCGCGCGCGAGTTTTCGCGCCGCATCGAAGTCGGCATGGTCGGCATCAACGTGCCGATCCCTGTGCCGATGGCATGGCATTCCTTCGGCGGCTGGAAGCGCTCGCTGTTCGGCGATACCCATGCGTATGGCGAGGAAGGCATCCGCTTTTATACCCGCTACAAGTCGGTCATGCAGCGCTGGCCGGATTCGATCGTCAAGGGTGCCGAATTCACCATGCCGGTCGCGAAATAGCCGCCCTGCGGCGGCCTGTGGATAACCCGCTGCATAAACGCTGGACGTAAACGGGATAAGCCTTGAACAACGGGACAGCGTTTTTTTTATCCCGAATCCATCCTTGACCGATACACCCCTTATTCAGGGGGTTGTGCGGCGCGCAAGTGGATGATTCCATTTCGGTTTACGGGGTTATCCACAGGATCGCGCGGGTGTTAACAACTACTACTATTCAGATATATCAACTACAAAGGTAAACCAACGGCGTCGGCGGCAAAGCGGGCGCCTGCGGTAATTCGCGACTGCAAGAGGGGATAAACAAGTGGAACTGGCCGGAAAATACGACTACATCATCATCGGCGCCGGTACGGCCGGCTGCGTGCTGGCAAACCGCCTGGCCCGGGACGCCGGGGTCTCGGTGCTATTGCTCGAAGCCGGCCGCAAGGACGACTACATCTGGATTCACATCCCGGTCGGTTATCTGTATTGCATCGACAATCCACGCACCGACTGGCGTTTTCGGACCGAAGCCGATCCCGGCTTGAACGGCCGCAGCCTGATCTACCCGCGCGGGAAGGTGATGGGCGGTTGCTCATCCATCAATGGCATGATCTACATGCGCGGCCAGGCGCGCGACTATGACCAGTGGGCGAAGCTGACCGGCGACCCGAGCTGGCGCTGGGACCAGGTGCTGCCGTTGTTCAAAAAGACGGAGGATTACCACAAGGGCGCCGATGATTACCATGGCAGCGGCGGTGAATGGCGGGTGGAAAAGCAGCGGCTGTCATGGGAAATCCTGGACGCATTCCGCGAAGCGGCGGCGGAGGTCGGGATTCCGAAGTCGGACGACTTCAACCGTGGCGATAATGAAGGGTGCGGCTATTTCGAAGTGAATCAGAAAGAGGGCCTGCGCTGGAATACCGCGCGGGCCTTCCTGAAATCGACCGCCGGCAGGAAAGGCGACCTGGAAATCATGACCGGTTGTCACGTCAAACGGCTGCGGGTCGTCCCGACGCCGGAAGGCAATGTGTGCACCGGCGTGGAATTCACCGGCGGCGGCAAGGAATGGTTCGCCGAAGCGGTGCGCGAAACCATTTCCACCGCCGGCGCGGTCGGTTCGCCGCAGATTCTGCAGCTTTCCGGCATCGGTCCGGCGTCGCTGCTGCAGCAGCATGGCATTCCGGTTGTGGTCGATGCACCCGGGGTAGGCGAGAACCTGCAGGACCATCTGCAGTTGCGCATGGCTTTCCGGGTGCAGGGCGTCAAGACGCTCAACACGATGGCCAACAACTGGTTCGGCAAGATGAAGATCGGCATGGAATACGCCGTGTCGCGCAGCGGGCCGATGTCGATGGCGCCTTCCCAGCTCGGTGCATTCACGCGGTCCGACCCGTCGCAGGAAACCGCCAACCTGGAATACCATGTGCAGCCGCTGTCGCTCGAGCGTTTCGGCGATCCCCTGCATCCCTTTCCGGCGATTACCGCCAGCGTATGCAACCTGCGGCCGACGTCGCGAGGGCATGTGCGCATTGGGTCGGCCGATCCGTTCGCCGCGCCGAAGATCATGCCGAATTACCTCAGCACGCAGGAAGACCGGAGAGTGGCGGCCGATGCGCTGACGCTGACGCGGACGATCGCCGCGGCGCCCGCCTTGCGCAAATATAAACCCGAAGAGTTCAAGCCTGGCGTACAGTACCGTACCGACGAGGAATTGGCGCTGGCCGCCGGCGATATCGGCACCACGATTTTCCATCCGGTCGGCACCTGCAAGATGGGCCGCGACGATGATCCGATGGCGGTGGTGGACAGCCAGATGAGAGTAAAGGGCGTCGCGCGCCTGCGGGTGGTGGACGCCTCCGTCATGCCGACGATCACCTCGGGCAATACGAATTCGCCGACCATCATGATCGCCGAGAAGACGGCGCAGCTCATTCGGCAGGGACGTGGCTAGCAGGCTGGAGCATGACCGGTTTGTTCATCGTGGCCTGCAACTCACAAGGCGATTGATGCAGGCCAAATAATGTGCACGAAATCTGATTGAATCATTGCCAGCGGACCTGATAGGTCGATATGGTGTGCTGCCGAAGCAGCGCCGGAGAGGTCAGGTTTTAGTCAGTTTTCGTCCGTACACTGGCAGAAACAGGCTGAATTTGCCCTCACTACGGGTTTTCCACAATAGGATTAGGCCCGTAAGCCGGTCGTTGTCATTGTAGTATGCAGTTAGAATAATTCCCGGGGAGAAACTATGGCCGATATAATTTTGGAGACCCGGCACTTGACCAAGGAATTCAAGGGATTCACGGCGGTCAATGATGTCAATCTGCAGGTACAGCGTGGACATATTCATGCATTGATCGGCCCGAATGGCGCCGGAAAAACCACCTGTTTCAATTTGCTGACCAAGTTCCTGGTGCCGACATCGGGCCAGATCCTGTTCAACGGGCGCGACATCACCTCCGCCCAACCGGCCCAGATCGCCCGCCAAGGCATCATCCGGTCGTTCCAGATCTCCGCCGTATTCCCGCACCTGACCGTGCTGGAAAACGTGCGTATCGGGTTGCAGCGGCCGCTGGGCACCAGTTTTCATTTCTGGAGGAGCGAGAAAACGCTGTCGTCGCTCAATGACCGCGCCATGGCATTGCTGGCCCAGGTCGACCTGGAAAACTTCGCCGATACGCTCACCGTCGACCTGCCCTATGGACGCAAGCGTGCGCTGGAAATCGCCACTACGCTCGGCATGGACCCGGAACTGATGCTGCTCGACGAGCCGACGCAAGGCATGGGCCATGAGGACGTGCACCGCGTCACCGCCTTGATCAAGAAGGTTTCGCAGGGCCGCACCATCCTGATGGTGGAGCACAACATGAGCGTGGTGTCCGGCATCAGCGACAAGATTTCGGTGCTGCAGCGCGGCGCCGTCCTGGCCGAAGGCAGCTATGCCGAGGTCTCAAGCAACAGGGAAGTGATGGAAGCGTATATGGGTACGACCTCCGGTGCTTTGGAAGGGGCGCATTGAATGGCAGACAAAGCGCTTGAAATCGTCAACCTGCATGCCTGGTATGGCGAATCGCACATTCTTCACGATGTCAATTTTTCGGTAAACCATGGAGAGGTGGTGACGCTGCTGGGCCGCAACGGCGCCGGTCGCACCACCACCATGCGGGCCATCATGGGATTGACCGGCTCGCGCAAGGGTTCGATTCGGATCAACGGCACCGAAGTCATCGACCTGCCGACCCACCGCATCGCCCATCTCGGCGTCGGCTACTGCCCGGAGGAGCGCGGCATCTTTTCGTCGCTGTCGGCGGAGGAAAACCTGCTGCTGCCGCCGGCGGTGTCCAAGGAGAAGGGCATGTCGGTCGACGAGATCTACGACATGTTCCCGAACCTGAAGGAACGCCGCTCCAGCCAGGGAACGCGGCTGTCCGGCGGCGAGCAGCAGATGCTGGCGGTGGCGCGCATCCTGCGCACCGGCGCGCGCCTGCTGTTGCTCGACGAAATCTCGGAAGGACTGGCGCCGGTGATCGTGCAGGCGCTGGCGCGCATGATCACGACCCTGAAGGCGAAGGGTTACACCATCGTGATGGTGGAACAGAATTTCCGGTTTGCCGCACCGCTGGCGGACCGGTTTTATGTAATGGAGCATGGTCAGATCGTTGAAACCTTTGCTTCATCGGAGCTGAACACCAAGATGCCGGTGCTTAACCAACTGCTCGGCGTGTAACTTGGCTTTGCAATACAAGCATCAATACTTATATCAATGGAGAAGACAATGAAGTTGACTTTAAAAGCTGCAGCACTCGCCGTATCGACCGTATTCGCCTGCGGCCTGTCTGCGTCCGCATCGGCACAGATTTCCGGTGACGTCATCAAGATCGGCTTCATCACGGATATTTCCGGCCTGTACTCGGATATCGACGGCCAGGGCGGCGTCGAGGCGATCAAGATGGCCGTTGCCGATTTTGGCGGCACGGTCAACGGCAAGAAGATCGAAGTGCTTTCGGCAGACCATCAGAACAAGGCTGACGTTGCCGCAAGCCGGGCGCGCGAATGGTTCGACCGCGAAGGACTTGATGTACTGATCGGCGGAACCAATTCCGGCACCAGCCTGGCGATGGCGAAGGTGGCGGTCGAGAAGAAAAAACCGTTCATCGCGATCGGCGCAGGAACGGCGCGCCTGACCAATGAGGAATGCACGCCCTACACCGTGCACTATGCCTACGACACCGTCGCGCTTGCTAAAGGCACCGGCTCCGCGGTGGTGAAGCAGGGCGGCAAGAGCTGGTACTTCCTGACCGCAGACTATGCGTTCGGCGCGTCGCTGGAAAGCGATACGGCGAACGTGGTGAAGGCATCGGGCGGTACGGTCGCCGGATCGGTCAAGCATCCGCTGTCCGCTTCCGATTTCTCGTCCTTCCTGCTGCAGGCGCAGTCTTCCAAGGCGCAGATCCTCGGCCTGGCCAACGCCGGCGGCGACACCATCAACTCGATCAAGGCGGCCAACGAGTTCGGCATCACCAGTTCGATGAAGCTCGCCGGCCTGCTGATGTTCATCAACGACGTGCATTCGCTGACGCCCAAGCTGACGCAGGGCATGTACCTGACCGACGGCTGGTACTGGGACCAGAACGATGAAACGCGCAAATGGGCCAAGCGTTACTTCGAAAAGATGAAGAAGATGCCGTCGATGCTGCAAGCGGCCGACTACTCCGCGACCATGCAATACCTGAACGCGGTGAAGGCGGCGGGTACGGACGACGCGGACAAGATCATGTCGACGCTGAAGAGCACGAAGATCAATGACATGTTCGCCAAGGGCGGCGTCATTCGCCCGGACGGCCGCATGGTCCACGACATGTACCTGATGCAGGTGAAGACACCGGCGGAATCCAAGTATCCATGGGACTACTACAAGGTGGTGCAAACCATCCCCGGCGATCAGGCATTCACTACCAAGGCTGAAAGCAAATGCGCGTTGTGGAAATAAGCACGCGTCTGTAGTCGATAACAACAACGTCTGTCATTTCAAACCCCAGGCTCCTTACTCATCGCGGGTTTGGAATGACGGAGGCCCTGTTTCCAAGGGCCTTTTTTTCTCCTGCCTCTTTTTCCACATACCGCCATGGATATATTCGGCATACCCTTGCAAGCGATGCTGAGCCAGCTGCTGCTCGGGCTGGTCAACGGCTCGTTCTACGCCATGCTCTCGCTCGGCCTGGCCGTCATCTTCGGCCTGCTCAACGTCATCAACTTCGCCCACGGCGCCCTCTACATGATGGGCGCCTTCCTGGCCTGGATGGGACTGAACTACTTCGGCGTGAACTACTGGATCATGCTCTTCGCCGCTCCGCTTCTGGTGGGCGCCTTCGGCATCCTCATCGAAAAGTCCATGCTGCGCTGG
>NZ_DASZBA010000062.1:0-9839 GCF_035944575.1 Noviherbaspirillum sp. | reverse complement strand
GTGAGAACAATCTGACGAACGTGTTGGGCGGCGTCGTTATCTCATGTCCTGAATGCAAACAGACCGGCGGAGTGCAACGTCCGGATTTTCAGTAAGGCTCTGCACTTAAAAAATGAGCAGGCGCACCTCGAAAGGTCTGGTTCCAGCAATGCACACTTTTTCGGATCGACCAACGTGCGTGGTCACTGTCAACATTTGAAAAACCGCTCGCTGCGCAATTTCCATGGGCTGCGTCGGCTGGTTGACGAATAGCGACGAAGCAAACGCGTAGAGAACGACAAGCTTCGTCCAATACGGCGCTATCGGCCCGCGCAGCTGATGTTATGGTTTTTCGATCCTGAAGAGTGTGGAAACAGCCAAGTAACCAAGAGCAGACCATGAAGGAGGGTTAGGGAGATGGCGTCGCCCTGAGTCGCAGGGCGCAGCGCTCCCCGGCTTGGATGTCCGCTAACAACGCAAAAACAAAAGCCCCATGCATGGGGCTTTTGTTCTTCATCACCGGATGCCGGCACATCGGCCGTTACTTTACTTGGAGTCCAATAGCTTCCAGTCGCCGTTTTCAACACGTACCAGAACGCGTGAGCGGGCATCATGGCCGAAATGATCGGTCGATGTCATATTGAACACGCCATGCGTACCGACGATTTCGCGCTGGCTTTCCATGCCGTCACGCAGTGCCTGCCTGAATTCCGGCGTTCCCGGCTTTCCTTTTTTCAATGCAGCAGGTGCGGCTGCGGCAAAGAGCAGGTAAGCATCGTACGCATGAGCACCGAAGGAGGAGAACGATCCCGGGCCGTTCTTCTCTTCGTATCTCTTGACGTATTCCAGCCCGACCTTTTTCGATGGGTGGCTGTCAGGAAGCTGGTTGGCGATGACGACAGGCCCGACCGGCAGAATCGTGCCCTCGACGGCCTTGCCGCCGACCCGGATGAATTCCTTGGTTGCAGTTCCGTGCGTCTGATAGATCTGGCCCTTGAAGCCGCGGTCAAGCACGGCAAGCTGGGGCATCGCAGATGGGGTGCCCGACGCGACCACAAGGATGGCGTCAGGCTTCGCCGAAACGAGTTTCAACGCTTGCGCGGTCACACTGGTGTCGGTCCGGTTGAATCGCTCGACGGCGATAAGTTTGATGCCAGCCGCTTCCGCCGCCTTGGTCATTTCGCTCAGCCAACCTTCGCCATAGCCATCGGTATAGCCGATGAAGCCGAGTGTTTTGACGTTATTGGCTTTCATATGCTGTGCCAGTGATTGGGCCATCACGGCGTTGTGCTGCGGAACACGGAAAACCCAGGTGTTCTTCGGTCCGGTCACTTCGATCGGCGCCAGTGCGACCTGCGGCGTCTGAGTTTCGTTTGCAATCTCCGCCACGGCTAGAGCGGGCGGCACCGATGAGGAACCGATTATCAGATCTACATTGTGCTCCGCAACGAATTTGCGGGCATTCTTGCTTGCCTGTGTCGGGTCGGTTCCATCATCGAGGACGATAAAGTTGATTTTCTCGCCTTCGATGGTGGTCGGAAAAAGCGCAACGGTATTGCGCTCCGGGATGCCAAGTGCAGCTGCCGGTCCGGTGGCGCTGACGGTGATGCCGATATTGATGTCGGCAATAGCCGGCGTGCCCCAGGCAGCGAGAGACCCGAGCATAACCAGCACGCTTCGTTTCAACTTCCTATCCATGTTTCCTCCAGCGTAATGTAGTTGATATGGGATTCGAAAAAGGCCGAAAAGGCCCGGTTGTTGCAACGACGTGATACCGGTAATTCAACGCTCCTGTGAGTTATGTTTCGCCATCAACCTCAAGATTTCCTCTACCGATGCATCGATCGACTTTCCGGTCGTGTCGATGCATGCGGGTGCCAAAGCGTACAGGTTTTCCCGCGCGCAGAGCGATTGCGTGATGTTCTCCATTGCCTCCCGTTTGAGTTGATCGTTGGCGATACGTACATCATGCTGAGCCATCACCCGCCGGAAGTGTTCTTCGGGATCGGCACGCAGCCAGACGCAGTAAAACGAATGGAGCAGCAGCTCATAGGTGGACGGTTCGGTGACGATGCCGCCGCCGGCGGCCAGCACAAACTCCGGGTAAGTGGAAATCACCCGTTCAAGGCAGCGCCGCTCCAGGCGACGGTAACCTGGCTGGCGGTAGATCAGAAACACCTCGTTGAGACTGATGCCGGCTTCCGCCTCGATTTCCTTGTTGAGTTCGATGAAAGGAATCGAGAGGCGTCGTGCGAGAACCGGACCAAGCGTGGATTTTCCTGCGCCACGCAAGCCGAGCAGGGCGATGCGGCGGGATCGTTGCACTTGAGCTTCCTGTTCGTCCTGCACCTCGTGGATCAGCATGCGCCTGATTTCGCCCAGCTTTTCATGTGACTGGCGTTTCAGAAGCTCGACGATGAGTGCATAGTCGGCACCATAACCGTCGGTATCTGCAACCAGGTTTTCAATCGGGAGATTGAGAGCAAGCGCCAGCCTGTGCAGGACGCCGATGGATACATTGCCGTCGCCTTTTTCCACGCGCGACAAATAGGGAAGTGAAATGCCGGATTTGGCGGCAAGCCGCTTGCGCGAAAGCGCGCGAGCAGCACGAGCGGCGCGTACCCGCTGACCGACGCGCGCTGCAAGATCCGTCGCGTTTTCAGATAAAGTATCGGCGGGTTGTTCGCCGGTGTCGGATGATCCCGGGAAGTCATCGGCATCAGGCACGCTTGCGTCGGTCGGTAGTGTTGGCATTCGTGAGCGCATAAAGTTTGATTGCTTGCATATTTATGACAGTGCAATGACGTCGGCGTCCGGCACAGCGGCATGTATCCTGTCGACCAGTTGCGCGCGCCGCCGCAGCACCGCCGCCTGGTTAATATAGCCCTTGTCCGTGATCTCGTTGCCATCGACCGACGGGGCATCGGTCATGACGATTGCGCGTTGTGGATAGTTCGACGTGCCTGCCCAATTCCGCTTCATTGCCATCATGCCCTTTTCGATATGGCTCCTGACCACAGGATGCGATACCACATCGGTCATCGGAGTATCCGGCGCGAGACCCGCCAGCTGCCGGCACGCAGCCGCATTGGGGAAAATCAGGAAGCCGACGAAATCGCGGTCGTGCCCGGTAATGACGATGTCCTGCACGATCGGCGCCAGTGCTTCGATGCCGCCGACGCGCAGTTTGCCGGTATTGACCCAGGTGCCGCTGCTGAGCTTAAAATCTTCCGCTACGCGGCCATCGAAGAGGAGGCCTAATTCGGGCTGGTCGCTGTCGACAAAGCGCACTGCGTCACCGATGCGATAAAACCCATCGTCGTCGAATGCTGTTTGCGTCAGTTCCGGTTGCTTGTAATAACCCGGCGTCACGTTGGGTCCCTTCACGCGAACTTCCAGCTTCTCTCCATTCGGCAGCAGCTTGAGCTGCACGCCGGGAATCGGCAGGCCGATGACGCCCGAGCGGGCCGCCTGATAGTTGCAATGGGTCGCCAGGGGGGCGGTCTCTGTCGATCCCCACGACGTCACCATCGGTACCGGATGGCCCAGCTCTTCTGTGGATAGTTCGATCAGTGCGTCCCACAGGGTTTGCGGCAATGCGGCAGCGGCGTAAAAAATGATCTGCAGCCGGGAAAAGAATTTGCGGCGCAATTCCCTGTCGGCGCGCAAGGCCGGAACCAGCATATCGAATGCACGAGGGACATTCAGGTAGAGGGATGGGGAAACATCCTGCAGATTGCGTAGGCTGGCGTCGAACATGCCGGGCATCGGTTTGCCGGAATCCAGGTACAGGGTGCCGCCATTCTTCAAGATCAGATTGAAATTATGATTGCCGCCGAAGGTATGGTTCCACGGCAGCCAGTCCAGAAGGATGGGCGGCGAATCCTTCATGAACGGCCATAGCTGTGCCAGTCCTTGCTGAGGCGCGCACAGCATGCGTTGAGTGTTGATCACGCCTTTCGGGTCCCCCGTGGAGCCGGAAGTGAAAAGAATCTTCGCCACCGTGTCCGGGCCGACTTGTGCGTATGCATCAGCGACGGCTTCGTCATCAGCGTAACTCAGTAAATCGGCGAAAGGCAGCATGTCCGGCGAGGACGCGGATGCAGGCTGTCCTACGGACGGTATGGAGTATCCCGAGATCACCAACGGCGCGGTATGGAGGTCCCTTATGGATGCCAGTGCGGCTGCATACCGGACCGGATCGGCGACATAAATCAGTCCGGGGTCGAGCAGGGTAATGAGTGTTTTCAACTTCGCGTGATCTTGCGAGACCAGCGAATAGGCAGGGGAGAGGGCGGAGTAGGGAATGCCGACATGCAGGCACGCGAGCATCAGCAGCGCATGCTCGATGCTGTTATCCGACAGCACAACCACCGGATGGTCCGGCCCTGACCGTCCATCCTTTAACAGCCAGGCAGCGATGCGGTGGACCTGCGTTAATGCCTGGGCATAGGTGAGGCCGGTCCACTGCCCGGTCGCGTCGCGTTCCTGAAGAAAGAGCCGCTCAGGCTCAAGTCGAGCCCATCGTTCCAAGTCATCGCCGATGCAGCGTCCATAGTCTTCCAGTATATGCGGCGATTCAAGTAGTACCGCACCGTCGGCGCGTTGGGTGACAGACATCCGCGGCTTCGCGAACAGCAAGCCAGTGTCTCGCGTGATGTTTCCCATGTTGATCTGCATCCTTGCCTCCGTCCTTCATGCTTTTGTTTCGGCACCCCAAACAGGTCTTCAATTCGGTTGTATGAAATACTATATGCAATTTTCTAAGAAAAATAAACTATAGTTTCATATTTTCGGATTCTGGTTTATTCTCATGCCCATACACCTTCCTCGCGACTCGACTCAGCTCTCGATCTTCCACTTGGCCTGAAAGGAAAGCATGATGAATATCAATCGAAAAGCCGCTCTCGTGACAGGCGGGGCTTCTGGTCTCGGCGCGCAAACTGCGCGCGAGCTCGCCGGAGCAGGAGTCAGAGTTACGATCCTTGATGTCAATATGGAATCGGCCGAATCGCTGGCCCACGAACTGGGGTGCTTCGCCGTGCGATGCGACATTTCCGACAGTGCGAGCGTGGCGCGGGCAATCGCTGCGGCCCGGAATGAGTATGGTTCCGCGCGTATCGTGGTGAATTGCGCCGGGATAGGCGGTACGGGGCGCCTTTTGAGAAAAGATGGCAAGCCCATGGCGCTGGATGACTTCAGCCGTGTCGTGCAGGTCAACCTTATCGGCACCTTCGATGTGATACGACAGGCTGCGGCGGACATGCTGACTTTGGAGCCGATGGCGGACGGTGAGCGCGGCGTGATTATTTCCACGGCTTCCATTGCCGCCTATGAGGGGCAGATCGGACAGGCTGCTTATGCCGCCTCCAAAGGCGGGTTGGTGTCGATGACGCTGCCGCTGGCACGCGATCTTGCCCAATTCGGTGTGCGGGTCATGACGATCGCGCCCGGCCTCTTCATGACGCCTCTGATGCAAACCTTGCCGGAATCGTTACAGGAGTCGCTTGCGGCTTCAGTGCCTTTTCCCAAGCGACTGGGCAAGCCGGAGGAGTTCGCCGCCCTGGTGCTGCATGTTGCCGAGAATCTGGCGCTGAATGGGGAAGTGATACGGCTTGACGGCGCATTGCGCCTTGCCCCCCGCTAGCAGGCTGTGTAGAAGCGCCTGCCAGCGGTATTCATGGAATAGAAGACAACAGCGCTTTCTCAAACACCCATCGTCAGGCCTTCGATCGTGTGCGCCTGTACGATAGGCTCCGGACGATCGACGATACGGCAGGTGAGGTGGCTGCGGACCTGTTCAGGCAGGCTGTTCCAGTAAGCCTTGGTGACCTGCATATCGTGATGGTCGGCGTTGCGCGCATCCGGCGCGTCCACGCCAAGTACGAACACCGGGCGCGACTTGTCGGAGCGGTTTGCGGTGCCACGGTGAATGGTGAGGGCGGAACGGGCCGAGATGTCGCCCATCTTGGGCATCTTGCGCTGCGCGCGTGCTTCATAACGATGGTAGTAGGACTTCGGCGGGAACATGCCTTTTTCGCAACCGCAGTTGCTCAAGTCGTCCCACTGCGTGCCGGGCGCAATCTCGAACGGCCCCATATCTTCATATACATCCACCGTAGTCAGGTTGAATGCCAGCGAATTAAGGCGGCGCCCCTTCGACGTCGCGTCAGGCATGGCGAAGTCGCGATGCCATGGCTGGTTCGCCGCACCGGGTCCGGGCACATCGAATCCGGCTTCAACGATACGGTAGTCCGGGCCAAGCACGGCCTCGCAGACCGCGACCACCCAGGGGTGGGTGACGAGGTCGACAAATCCACGGATCCGTTCGGGATGCACTTCCACGTAAAACCGATTCGGTCCACGGTTCAGTGCGCCGCCCGGGCGCTGCAGCGCCTCCTGGAACAGCACATCGATATCTTCACGCAGTCGCTGCACCCATGACCGGTCGAAAGCGCCTTTGCATCCGATGATGCCGTCGCCGTAAAGTCCGCCAAGGATATTTGCGGTGTCGAAGTGGTCTGCCTGCGGTTGTAGCACTGCGCTCATCTGTTCATCCTGTTCCGTTGAAAGTAGGTCAAGAGCCCGGTTGGTGCACCGGCCGTTGTCAACCTACAAATGGCCATCATTAAATGCTCCACCAGTGAGCGGAGCGACGAGACACGACAGACCAGCGCCGGGCGGGAAAGTGCCGTGCGGCACAAGGAATTTTTGATTGCAAATGCGGAAGTAGCGTGGTTGTCAAGGGAAAGAGTCCCTTTTGATGCCTGGGCGACCATTGAAAGTTGCATCATAGATACAGTTTGTTACTGATTAGAAGCAACTTTTTAAAAATATTTTGTTCGAACCCTCAAGTTGATTTTTTTGCGGTCGTATACAGACTCAGGCGACAAGCGTCCCGAAAATTTTCGGATCGGAGCCTAAAGTTTACATTCTGGCAGTCGTTATTCCTCCCATACGCCAAAATAACGACGTGTTTACAACAGTGATATGTCAGTTTGACGAGGTAAAAACACAACATACGGGTGAATTTATTACCAAGCTTTCCCTTCTATCAATGGGTAACGCCGTGCGCCGCCACCACACTCTGGCCCGCCGCAAACCCAGTCCCCAAGCGGGTTCCCGTGCTTCGATGTAAGCGCGAGATACTTGCTGTCGGTCGTTTGTAGGACAAACGCCGACAAGCGTCGACGCTCATCGTCCGACGCAAAATACCGACGCAACCCTATTTGCTCTCCTCATGGCGGCGCGCAGAATGCATTTCATCGTCGATGCATAAATGCAAACCGGCACACAAGGGAGAGACCAAATGAATGTGAATGACATGATGTCGGAGATCCGGGACGCCAACCTCAGCTACTTGATGCTTGCGCAGCAAATGATCCGCGCCGACAAGGCGACGGCAATTTTCCGTCTTGGCATCAGCAGTGAAATCGCCGACTTGCTGGAAGCGCTGAACACCAGCCAGATCCTGAAGCTGGCAGGCACCAACATGATGCTGGCCCGTTTCCGCTTCGATGACGGCGCCATCCTCGGCATGCTCACCAACTATAACAAGGACCGTGAACTGGCGCATTCCCATGCCGCGATCCTGATGGCGGGCCAGCCGATCGAGGAAATTGTTTGAAGTCTGAATAAGTAACAGGCGTCGAACGATTAACAGGAGACAGGCATGGCGAAGAAGAGTGTGGTGACCGAAGCGCAGGAAATCCAGTTGGCGATCGAGCTGATCCGCCTCGGCGCGCGGCTGCAATTGCTGGAATCCGAAACCACATTGTCCCGCGAGCGGCTGCTGAAGCTCTACAAGGAGCTGAAAGGCGTATCGCCGCCGAAGGGCATGCTACCTTTTTCCACCGACTGGTTCATCACCTGGCAGCCGAACATACATTCGTCATTGTTTATCAATATTCATCGGTATCTGGTCGAGCACGCGCATATTTCCGGTATCGAAGCAGTCATGAAGGCCTACAAGCTCTACCTTGAGCAGGTCCAGCCCGATCCGAGCGGTGAGCCGGTGCTGTCGCTGACCCGTGCATGGACGCTGGTGCGCTTCTTCGAGAGCAAAATGTTATCCACCGCCTGCTGCAGCAAATGCACCGGCGAATTCGTCGTCCATAACCTGGATTTGAACGATCACTATGTCTGCGGTCTGTGCCATATGCCTTCCCGTGCCGGCAAAACCAAAAAGGCCAAGGAAGACGCGGCCGCATCGGCGGAGCTGCCGGCCTGATCAAGCAGGGCGCGGCAGTTTCGGAGCGGGAGTCGAAAATGGGTAAGGAAATGGCGCGGCGCAGATTGCCCGCGCTACAGGCTCTCGCAATCCAAGGCTTATCCTTTCTGATTGTGCTGGTAGTGGCCCGCGTCCTGGCAAGTCAATCGCAATTCCATCTCACCATAGGTATGGCGGCGCTGCTGCAAGGCGTGACCGCCGCCGCGGTATCGCGCCTGTGCCGAATGCCGCCGTGGTGGCTCATCTTGCAGTTCCTGTTCGCACCGGCGCTGCTCGCGGCACAGTCACTCCAACTTCCCTCCTGGATCTATCTCGCGATATTCCTTTCGCTTACGGCGTTGTACTGGAATGTGTACCGCACGCAGGTTCCCTTTTATCCATCCGGTCCGGCGGTATGGCGGGCTGTGTCGGAATTGCTGCCACCGGAGCGCGGGCTGCGCTTTGTCGACATTGGCAGCGGACTGGGCGGCCTCCCGATGCACCTGTCCGGCATTCATCGCGACAGTCATTTCGCCGGCATCGAACTTGCTCCCTTGCCATGGATAATCAGCCTGCTTCGTGGCCGGATTGCCGGCAACCGTTCCCAATTCCTGCGTGGCGACTACAACCGGCTCGACCTGTCCGCCTACGATGTCGTGTTCGCCTATTTATCGCCGGCTGCGATGCCGGACCTCTGGCGCAAGGCTCAGGCCGAAATGCGGGCCGGGACGCTGCTGCTGAGCTACGAGTTTCCGATTCCGGATGCGCCGCCCGATATCATCAAAACCACATTCGACGGCGCGCCGCCGGTCTATGGATGGCGAATTCCGCGTGCCTGACTTCAAGTAATCTCTCAAGTTTGTCGGTAATCCGCCGTAATCCAAATGGAAGCCCTTTTTAGGGGTCTTGTTCATGCAATTGGCAAGCCAGGCGGATTGATATTCTGGCGATGCATTGTCCAACATGGTTAAGACTTTAATAAAGACCGGAGCATCGTCCCTTGCTAGTCATTCTCGGATATATCATCGTTGCCGCCTCCGTATTCGGCGGTTTTGTGCTGGCCGGCGGTCACCTTACCGCGTTGTTTCAGCCTGTCGAGCTGCTGATGATCGGCGGCGCCGCGGCGGGTGCATTCTTTGTCGGTAACAACGGCAAGGCGATCAAGGCCACCTTCAAGGCCTTGCCAAGTCTGCTGAAAGGGTCGAAGTACAGCAAGGCGCTCTACATGGAACTGATGTCGCTGCTGTTCGAATTGCTCACGAAAGTCCGCAAGGAAGGGCTGATGTCAATTGAAGGCGACATAGAAAGCCCCGAGCAAAGTCCGATTTTCAGTAAATTTCCCGCAATCCTCGCAGACCACCACATCATCGAGTTCATGACGGATTACCTGCGCCTGATGGTGTCCGGAAACATGGATGCGTTCCAGATCGAGAACCTGATGGACAACGAAATCGAGACGCATCATGCGGAGGGCGAAGTGCCCGTGCATTGCATCGCCAAGCTCGGGGACGCGATGCCCGCATTCGGCATCGTCGCCGCGGTCATGGGCGTGGTGCATACAATGGCGTCGGTCGGCCTGCCGCCGGCGGAGCTCGGCATTCTGATTGCGAATGCATTGGTGGGGACCTTCCTCGGAATTCTTCTGGCCTAC
>NZ_DASZBA010000061.1:0-12778 GCF_035944575.1 Noviherbaspirillum sp. | reverse complement strand
CGATGCCGGCAGGTTGAACGTCACCCGTCCCGATGCGGTGCGGGTCGATTCGACGGCCGTATAAGTGCTGCCGTTGGTGGAGAATTCGGCCACGCCGACTTCGCCGGTATCGAGCCCGGAGGTGGTGCGGTCGAAGCTCAGCCGCAGGCCGGTGAAGCCGACGGTGCTGATGGCGGTGGAGGTGATGGCGCCGTCGGTGCAGCCGTAGCAGCCGGACAGGACTGCCGCGCCGGTGCTGGTGCTCACGCTGCCGGCAGCGGTGAACTTGCCAAGGCCGGTACTGAAGCCTTCCTCGAAAACCGCAACCTGCGCCTGCGCGGCCATCGAAAGAAGCAGGCCGCCTGCCAGCATGCCTGCTTTTATCATGTGGCTGCGCGCCGCTGGACGGACAGGGGAAGGTACCGGCAACCGGCCGGTAGTGATGTGATGCTGCATTGTTTTGTCTCCGTGATTATTGATTGGCGCCGACGATGTCTGCACCTTTTGATGTGAATGCTGTTGCTGTGCGATAGGGCGGGGTTGGTTCTCCTGGTTGCGGTTCAACTACGGAAAACGGCTGGCAGCGTGTGCAGTTCCTGCAAAGACACAACGAGCACGCGCTGAAGCAAATTGTGTCCGACTCGTCAGCGAAATAATTGAACGCAGCGGTCGTTGCGGATATAGGAAGGCGTGGTCCCGAACTTGTTCCGCCAGGTCCGCGACAGATGCGCGGAATCGGCGAAGCCGGCGTTATGCGCAACTTCGGTCAGCGAGTGGTCGGCCAGAAACAGGTCCGCGGCGGTCGCCGACTTGTACCAGAACATATAGCTCTTGAGAGACAGGCCGATGGCCGACGAGAAGAAATGGGTGGTCCGGCTTTGCGACAGGCCAAGCTGTTTCGACAGCTCCGACAGCGAGCACATCGGATGGCTTTCCATGATCTGCAGCACAAGTTCGGTATGGCTGCTGCGCCGGTAAAAGATCGGCAGTTGCCCGACGGTTCTCTCCACCACCGCATGGAACAGCGCATCGGCTTCCGATAGGCTCGTCTGGCCCTCGTAGGCACGCAGTAACTGACGGTCCAGGTCGGTGTATTTCTCGCGCGCCAACGGGGTCACGCCGGTATCGGAAAAGCGCCGGAAAGCACGGTAATCAAGGTGGAACGGCGAGATGTTCACGCTGACCAGGCCGATATTCTTTGCATGCAGGTTGCGCGCTACCAGTGGCGACACGGCAATGGCCGGATGCCGCAACCTGCAGCCCGCCGTCTCGAGCTCCAGCGGTTCGCCCGTCGCGGACAGCAGTACGACGGCACTATGGCGGGACGTATTGCGCGTCACTACCCAGGGGCTGGTGTAAATAAATCCCTGGTTGCCGACCCAGTAAATATTGTCTTTCATCAGCGACGAAAGCACGCCGTATGGACGATGGGTTGCGATATGGGAACCCGGGTAGATCAGGGACTGGCCTGGCATGCGTATGGTGTAGCCCGTTGAATGTGCAGTTTGTTGGATCAGGTGGCGTTATTTCCCGGGTGGCATGACATCGGTACTACCGATGGGCACTGCAACATATGCAGTACATGGCGTTTCTCGGGATATCGCGTTTGCTCATAAATGTATTTTTATCAATGAAGAATCTGGCCTTTGCGGAAAGCATTCTGTGCATGGCAAACGTGAAACGATTGAATACAGCGGCTACGTCATACGGTTGTTGTCTTTGGTCAAGTAAACGGAAAATCTGGCCTGATTCCTGATCTTGGGGTTCGAATGGTGCAATCGGTTTTCATGGCACACTGCCCATTCGCCCGACAACATGCACGAATCGCCAATGTCAATTAAGCAACCTGCCGCCGTTACTGTTGATGCACGTTCGGATACCGGGCGCATTGACTCGCTGCTCGCATGGTACTTTGTCATCATCTGGGGATCGGGCTATCTGGCCAGCAAGACAGGCATGCAATATGCCGCTCCCTTTACCTTCCTCACCTTGCGTTACACCTTCGGGATACTCTGCCTGTTGCCGTGGGTGATGATGACGCGCCCCTCCTGGCCATCCGGCCGCCGCGAGTTTGTGCATATTTGCGTTGCCGGACTGTTGATGCATGCCATCAATCTCGGCGGCAGCCATCATGCGCAGTACCTCGGCATGTCGGCGGGCGTCACGGCATTGCTGCTGTCGACCCAGCCGCTGCTCACCGCCGTGATTGCGCATCGACTCATGGGTGAGCGGCTGAATGCCGCGCAGTGGCTGGGCGTGGTGCTTGGTCTTGCTGGCGTAATGCTGGTGGTGTGGCACAAGATCGATGTGAGAGCAGTAACGCACGCCAGCCTGTTTGCCGCCGCAGTGTCGCTGACTGCCATCACTGCCGGCACCCTGTATCAGCGCGCATTCTGCAAGACGGCGGACCTGCGCAGCGCCGCCTTCCTGCAATTCGTCGTTTCATTGGCGGTTCTTGCGCCGCTGGCGTGGATAAATGAAGGCATGGCCGTGCGTTGGAGCTGGCCCCTGGTGCTTTCCATTTTGTTTCTCGTGGTGCTCGCCTCCATTCTCGCCGTCAATGCATTGCATGTATTGATGCGGCGCGGACAGGCGACGAAGGTGACCAGCCTGTTCTTCCTGACGCCTATCGTGGCGGTACTGCTTGAATGGATGATGTTCGGCGTGGTGCCGACCCTGTTCAGCATCGCCGGCATTGCGGTGACGTGTGCGGGCGTGGCCCTGGTATCGGGTATCCGGCGCTAGGCCGATGAGTCTGCAGATTCAATCAGGTTGGAAGCGCGGCGCTCGACACACCGCTTCCATACTGCCCGGGCATCAATCCGTCAGCAGGTTATTGCGCATGCGCCGCACCAGTTGCAAACCGCTATCGATTTCGGCGCTGCTCAATCCCTCCAGCATGACGGTGCGTAATTCGCCGGATATTTTTTCGATGATCCGGATTTGCTCGGCCGCTTTTGTTGTCAGCACCGAATACTTGCGGCGTTTGTCGTCGGGCGATGGAATGCGTGCGATCAGCTCCTTCTGTTCCAGCAGATCCAGCAGCCGGACCAGCGTCGGGCCTTCGATACCCAGCTTGCGCGCCAGGTCGCGCTGCATCAATCCATCGGGGTGACGATGCAATTGAACCAGCACCTGCTGCATCGATTGATTGAGCCCATAGGGCTTCAGGCGCATGTTGATTTCATAGCGCCACGCACGCGAAATCTCGCCGATTGTTTGTCCCAGTTCGCGCTGGCGTTCCGGGAGGGGCAGGTGCTTTTTCTGGTCCATTCGATGGGGGCTTCCGTCTGTCCGGGACATGATACACTAATCGATAGTATTACTAACTAATGTATCTCATGCATTATTTATCTTTGTTGCAACCAGGAAGCTCCGGACTCACGTACCCGCCTATTCATTAACCAACGACCCCATCATGCCGCGAAAGCTCAAGCAACTATTCATTGGCGTAATCATTCTTGCCATCGGCGTTGGCGGGTATTTCGGTCTCCGCAGCAAGCCGGAGCAGACGGTGCAGAAACCGCGCAACGCGGCGCAGACCGTGCTGACGGCGCGCGCCGAACGCAAATCCATTCCCATCACGGTGACGGCAAACGGCTTCGTCACCGCCATCGATACCGTCGAGGTACGTCCGCAGGTGCAGAACGTGGTGCGCAGCGTGCATGTGCGCGAGGGTCAGGAAGTAAAGGCCGGGCAACTGCTGTTCACGCTCGACGAGCGCAGCGACCAGTCCGGTCTCGCACGGGCGCAGGCGGAGGCGGCCAGCGCGCGCGCGGAACTCGCGGAGGCGGAACAGGCGCTCAAGCGCAACCAGGAATTGCTGGAGAAAAAATTCGTATCGCAGGCTGTCGTCGACAGTGCGCGCAGCAAGGTCGAAGCCTTGCGCAGCACGGTACGCGCCGGCGAAGCAAGCGCACGGTCAAGCGCGATCGCGCTCGGAAACAATCGCATCACCGCCAGCATCGCCGGCCGCATCGGCATCATCAATGTGCATCCAGGCAGCCTGGCACAACCGTCCGGCGATCCGATGCTGACCATCTCCCGGCTTGACCCGATCGCCATCACCTTCTCGCTGCCGGAGCGCGAGCTGTCGAACATCCGCGCCACCTATCCGCAGGGCGGCGCGCCGGTCACGGCACTGCTTGCCGGCAACCGCGAAACGCAGGGCAAGCTGGTGTTCATCGACAATGCGGCGGACCCGCAGAGCGGCACCATCCGCATGAAGGCGGAATTCCCTAACAAGGAGCAGTCGCTCTGGCCCGGCACCTACGTCAATGTCCGCCTGGTCTCGCGCACCGTCCCCGATGCCGTCACGGTGCCCACGCAGGCGGTCGTCACCGGACCGGAGGAAAAATTCGTCTACGTCGTGCAGCAGGACGACACGGTGAAGCAGCAGAAGGTCAGCGTGCTCGCCATCGAAAACGGCATGGCCGCGCTGTCCGGTGTCGAGGCCGGCGCACGGGTGGTCGTCGAGGGCGCGCAGAATCTGCGGCCCGGCGGCAAGGTCAAGGAAGCGCCGTCTCCGCAGGCACTGGCAGGCGCGAAACAGGAAGCAACGGAAACGAAATAACGGCGGGCGGACCGGCGGTTGGTGCGATGCCCACGCGGGAAGCAATGAAGCTTCACTCATGCTTCATATTGAAGCGGCATGACAGGAACGACAGTGAATATCTCAGAACTCTGCATACGCCGGCCGGTGATGACCGTGCTGCTGTCCGCCGCGGTGGTAATCGTTGGCATTTTTGCCTACATGGCTCTGCCGATCGCCGCGCTGCCCAGTTACAACACGCCGGTAATCAACGTATCGGCATCCCTGCCGGGCGCCAGCCCTGAAGTCATGGCGGCGTCGGTCGCGACGCCGCTGGAGAAACAGTTCTCCACCATCGCGGGCCTTGCCACCATCAGTTCCAGCAGCACGCTCGGCAGCACTTCCATCACGCTCGAATTTGAACCGAATCGGGATATCGATGCCGCGGCGGTCGATGTGCAGGCGGCGTTGCTGCGAGCACAGCGCGGGCTACCCGATGAAATGACATCACTGCCGGACTACCGCAAGGTGAATCCGGCCGATGCCGCGGTGCTGCTGCTTGCGCTGACCTCGCCCTCGCTCTCCCTGTCCGAGCTGAACGACTACGCCGAAAACCTCATTTCCCCGGCGCTGTCCACGATCAGCGGTGTGGCGCAGGTGCAGGTGTACGGCCAGCGCCGCTATGCGGTGCGTATCCGCGTCAAGCCGGATGAACTTGCCGCACGCAACATGACGCTGGACGAAGTCGCCACCGCGCTGCGCGCCGCCAACGCCAACACGCCGGTCGGCACGCTTGACGGTCCGCGCCAGACACTGACACTGCAAGCCAACCGGCAGTTGCAGAATGCCGCCGCGTTCGCCGACCTCGTCATCAAAAGCAACCAGGGCGTGGTGACGCGGCTGAAGGATGTGGCGCTGGTGGAAGACAGCGTCGAATCGACCAAGAGCGGAAGCTGGGTCAACGGCAGCCCGTCCATTGTGCTGGCGGTGCAGCGACAGCCGAATGCCAACACCGTAGCGGTGGTGGATGCGGTGAAGCAGACCCTGCCGCAGTTCGAGTCGCAGATGCCGGCCTCGATCAACGTGCAGGTGCTCAACGACCGCTCGATGTCGATCCGCGAAGCGATCCACGACGTGGAGCTCACCTTGCTGCTGACGGTGGCGCTCGTCGTGCTGGTGATCTTCCTGTTCCTCAAGCGGCTGTCGGCCACCGTCATCCCGGCACTGTCGCTGCCGATCTCGCTGATCGGCTGCTTTGCGCTCATGTATTGGCTCGGTTACAGCCTCAACAATATTTCGCTGCTTGGCATCACCATCGCGGTGGGACTGGTGGTCGACGACGCGATCGTGATGCTGGAAAACATCGTGCGCTACATGGAAGAGGGCATGGAGCCGCTGGCGGCAGCCCTGAAAGGCTCGCGCGAAGTCAGCTTCACCATCCTGTCGATCTCGATTTCGCTGGTGGCGGTCTTCATTCCGATCTTCTTCATGCCGGGCGTGATCGGCCTGCTGTTCCACGAATTCGCGGCGGTGGTATCGCTGGCGGTGCTGGTGTCGGCGGCGGTGTCGCTGACCCTGGTACCGATGATGTGCGCCTTCTACCTGAAGCATGAAAAGCACGACGCCCACAAGAAGGAGAATTTCGTCATCCGTGCCTTCGATCGCATGTTTGATGCCGTGGTGCGTGCCTACACCCGCGGACTCGACTGGTCGCTCGCGCACCGCTTCACGGTGCTGATGGTGGCGTTCGCCACCTTTGGGTTGACCGCCGCGCTGTTCGTCACGATTCCCAAGGGATTCTTTCCCACTGAAGACATCGGGCAGATCAGCGCGCAGTTGCGCGGACCGCAGGATGCGTCGTACCCGACCATGGCGGCGCTGGTCAAGCAGACCGCCGACATCATCGGCAGCGATCCGAATGTCGTCAGCGTCACCTCGCGCGTAAGGGAAGGCAATACCGGTTTCCTTTTCATCGGCCTCAAGCCGCGGTCCGAGCGGGCAAATATGGATACCGTACTGCGCGATTTGCGGCGCAAGGTTTCGGCGGTACCCGGCGCGTCGGTGTTCCTCACGCCGGTCCAGAACTTGCGCCTTGGCGGACGCACCAGCGCCAGCCGCTATCAGCTGGTGCTGCAAAGCGTGCGTGCGAAGGAACTCGACGAGTGGGCGGAAAAGATGCAGGCGCAAATGCGCGCCGACCCGGCCTTCCTTGATGTCACCAGCGATACCCAGATGCGGGGCCTGGAGGCGGTGGTGGACATCGACCGCGATCGCGCCAACGCCGCCGGGGTGCGCGTCGACGATATCCGCACCGCGCTCTACAGCGCCTACGGCGAGCGGCAGGTATCGACCATCTTCACCAGCAGCAACAGCTATTCGGTCATCATGCAGGATGCGAATGCCGGCAAGCAGGATGAGAACGACCTTGCCAAGGTCTATGTCCGCAGCGACACCGGCACCTTGCTGCCGCTGACCAGCGTGGCTACCGTGCGGCGCACCGCCGGGCCGATCTCGGTCAACCACCAGGGCCAGCTCGAAGCGATCACGCTGTCCTTCAACCTGCCGCCCGATGTGCCGCTCGGCGAAGCCACGCGCAAAATCGACGCCATGAAGGCGCAGATCGGCATGCCCGCCAGCATCATCACGTCCTATGCGGGCGATGCGGCGGTATTCCAGTCGTCGCAGGCCAGCCAAGCGGCATTGCTGATCCTCGCGGTGCTGGTGATTTATGTTCTGCTCGGCGTTCTGTACGAGAGCTACATCCACCCGATCACCATCCTTGCCGGCCTGCCGTCGGCGGCGGTTGGCGCCTTGCTCACGCTGCGGCTGTTCGGCTTCGACCTGACCCTGATCGCCACCATCGGCATCCTGCTGCTGATCGGCCTGGTCAAAAAGAACGCGATCATGATGATCGACTTCGCGCTCGATGCCCAGCGCACCCAGGGCATGGCGCCGACGGAAGCGATCCGCACCGCCTGCCTGCTGCGCTTCCGCCCGATCATGATGACGACACTGACCGCGGCCGTCGGCGCCTTGCCGATCGCGCTCGGCCTCGGCGCCGGCGCGGAACTGCGGCAGCCGCTCGGCCTTGCCGTGGTGGGCGGGCTGCTGGTGTCGCAGGTGATCACGCTGTTCATCACGCCGGTGATTTACCTCTATCTCGACCGCTTCAGCGGCAAGGGTCCGCTGGAACTGCCGGCCGACAACAAGGCGCTGCCGGGCGATGCGGTGCCTGCCCACGGAACCTGAACATTGGAGCGGCCATGCACACATCCGGATTGCCCGGCATCTTCGTATCCCACGGTGCGCCGACGCTGCTGCTGGAAGACGTGCCGGCCAGGCACTTCCTCGCCGGGTATGGCCAGCGTCTCGGCAAGCCGCGCGCGGTCATCGTCATCTCCGCCCATGATCTGGCCTCGACGTCGGTCGTGAGCACTGCGCCGCGCCATCATGCGGTGCATGATTTCCGGGGATTCCCGCAGGCGCTGTACGAAATGGATTACACGCCGCCCGGCGATGCGCCGCTTGCGCAGAAGGTCGCCGCCATGCTGCGTTCGGCCGGGATCGCCGTGGAAGAAGCGGAGAATCCCGGCCTCGATCATGGTGCCTGGGTGCCGCTCAAGCTGATGTACCCGGAGGCGGATGTGCCGGTGGTCAGCGTATCGCTCGACATGTCGCTGCCGAATGCACGCCTGATCGACATCGGCAGGGCGCTCGGCGGATTGCGTGCCGACGGCGTGCTGATCATGGCGTCAGGCAGTTTCACCCATAATCTGCGCGAGTTCCGTCCCGGCCAGTTGCATGCCGAGGCGCCCGCGTATGCAGTCGAGTTCGCCGCCTGGATGACCCGGGTACTTATTGCACGCGGCGACCAGGCGCTTATCGAATGGGAGCGCAACGCGCCGCATGCACTGCGCGCGCACCCGACCACCGAGCATTTCATGCCTCTGCTGGTCGCATACGGAACAGGTGACGACCATACCGACATCCTGCATGAAAGCTTCACCCATGGCGTGATCGGCATGCATGCGTTCGCATTTGCGTAAACCCTGCCGGCGATTTCACGCCAAACATTTCCATGCCTTCCCGGTAAGGCCGGTTCCACAATCTTCCGCGACGCATCGTCTCCTTTTTGCCTTCCGAACATCGCCGGGCGGGATTCCGCAGGGGACATTTGCAGATACGGCGATCGGGATCTGATGGGGCGTAGTCGGACTCTCTTCCCCTGGAATGGGAGGGGGTGATGGCGGCTTTCGGTCCGTATGAACGCGAACGGAGACTACCGCTTCCCGCAAACAAACACCTCCACCTCAGGCGCATTCTCCGCCTCGCCAATTACGTCGCCAAACGAACGGCACCGCCCCGCTGCGCACAACTCGTAGTCCGCAACATACACGGAACGCGTCAGCTTAAGCCGCGGTAACGCCGGCAACGCAGGCGCGTAGTGCCAGACGCCATCCTTCAATACCGCGCCTTCCGGCGGCTCCATGCCTGCGCCGGACCCACGGATGCGCGCCTCGACCAGTTCAAGCTTGTCGCCGGCCAGGCGGTAATCTTCTTCCCAGCGTATTTTTTCGATGGAGTGCGTCCAGGCCAGGGTGAAGGCCTGGAGCGGCAGGGCGACCGTGATGGCCGCCGCTGCCAGGCAGAGGGCTGTCATGCAAGCGCCAGCCGGCGCTTCTGCCAGAAATGCCAGGCGAAGAATAGCGCGGCCATGCCCAAGCCGAGTTCATCCGTGATCGGCAAGGCGACAACCAGCAAGGCTGCGGCTGCGGTGATGAAGATGCGTTCGACCAGCTTGAGCGGTGCCCAGAAGTAGCCGACTGCTGCAGCACTCCATAGAGTGATGGCCAGCAATGCCTTGAAAACGACATAGATCACGCCCAGCGCAGTCCAATTGCCCTGCAGCATCAGCGCCGGCGTATAGACGGCCATGAAAGGCACCACATAACCGGCGATCGCAAGCTGAGTTGCCTTCCAGCCGGTCTTGTCCGGATCGTCTTTTGAAATCGATGCCGCTGCAAATGCCGCCAGCGCCACCGGCGGGGTGAGGTCGGCCATGATGCCGAAATAAAACACGAACATATGGCTGACGATCAGCGGTACCTCGAGCTGCAGCAGCGCCGGCGCGGCAATCGCGCTGGTGATGATGTAGTTCGGGATAGTCGGAATGCCCATGCCCAGAACAAGGCACACCAGCATGGTCAGCACCAGCGAAATGAACAGGCTCTTCTCGCCGACGGTCAGGATGAAACCGGCGAAGGAGGACGCGGCGCCGGTCAACGTCAGCACGCCGATGATCACTCCCACCACCGCGCAGGCGACGCCGACCACGAGGCCCTGCTTGGCGCCGTCCACCAGGCTGGACTTCATCGTCTGCAGGGTCTTGTGTCCGCCCTGGATGAAGAAGCAACACAGGCACAGCAAGGCGATCACGCCGAGGATGGGATAGATGCCGAATTCAAGGAAGGTGGCGGCGGCAAGCCCGGTCGCGATCCAGAACACGTAGCGGAACGCATGCATCGAAATGCGCGCCGCCACGGCCGCGCCCAGGATCAGGATGGCGGTCAGCGCCAGACCGGTCAGGCCGGCGAACATCGGCGTGAAGCCATGGAACAGCATGAACACCAGCGCCGCCAGCGGCAGCACCAGGTGCCAGTCCGCCTTGATGGCTTTCCATGCGCTCGGGCACTGTTCTTTCGGCAGGCCCATCAGTTTCAGGCGACCGGCTTCAAGGTGCACCATGACGAAGACGGTAAAGTAATACAGCAAGGCCGGGATGATGGCGGCCTTCACGATTTCCGAGTACGGCACATTCAGGGTTTCGGCCATGATGAACGCCACCGCGCCCATCACCGGCGGCATGATCTGCCCGCCCATCGAGGCGGTTGCCTCCACCGCGCCGGCGAAGACGCCGGAATAGCCGAAGCGCTTCATCAGCGGAATCGTGAACTGGCCGACGGTCAGCACATTGGCGACGCCGGAACCGGAGATAGTGCCCATCATGCCGGACGACACCACCGCCACCTTGGCCGGGCCGCCCTGTGCATGGCCGACCAGGCCGAGCGCCACGCTGTTGAACAGCTTGATCATGCCGGCGTGTTCGAGGAAGGCGCCGAACAGGATGAAGAGAAAGATATAGGTTGCCGACACCATGGTCGGAATACCGAAGATGCCTTCGGTGCCGATGAAGAGCTGGTCGACGATCTGGTCGAAGCCGAAACCGCGATGCGCCAGGGAGCCGGGCAGGTATTCGCCGAATAATCCATACAGGAGGAAGGCGGCGCAGATGATCGGCAGGGCCAGGCCCATGATGCGCCGCGCCGCCTCGAACACCATGACGACCATGATGGTGCCGACCACCAGGTCGGTCATGCTTGGATCGCCGGCACGCTGGATCAGGTCGGCCTCGAAAATCCAGTGATAAGTGGATAGCACGAACGCGCTTCCGGCCAGCAGCCAGTCATACCACGCAACCCGTGAAAGGTCGCTGTGCTTGACGGCGGGGTACAGCAGGAAGGTGATCATCAGCAGGAAACCGACGTGCAGGGAGCGGATCACAAGGCTGGACAGCGGATGAAAGGCCGCGACGATCAACTGATAGGTTGAAAAGGTCAGCGCGGCCGCGATCACGATCTTCAACGCATAGCCGCCGAGCTTGCGCTGGAGGCCATGTTCCTGGAATTCATCGGCGGCCACCTGGCCGGGCGCGGGGTGAAGCAGTTCTGCCATGCTTGTCTCCTGATTCGGCCGGAAAGCATTGCAACCGCTTCCGGCCGTGGCTTGCTTTGTCTCGTTATTTATTTGCGAACCAATTACTTCATCAGCCCGATTTCACGGTAGTACTTCTCCGCGCCGGGATGCAGGGGAACAGGGCTGCCCTTGAGCGCATTGTCCTTCGTGATGGCCTTGCCTGCGGCATGTGCCGCGACCAGTTTGTCGAGGTTCTCCCACATGCTCTTGGTCATCGTGTATACGACGTCGGCAGGCACGCCTTCATGGGTGACGAGGAAGTTCTGGATAGCGGCGGTCGGCACTTCGGTGTCCTGGCCCTCATAGGTCTTGGCCGGGACGGTCGCGGCCTGGTAGGCCGGGTCGCCCACCTTGGCGATGACATCTGCCGGGACCGGCACCATCACGATCTTCACCGACGTCGACAGGTCGCGCACCGCGGCGACGCCGAGCCCGGCGGAAATCAGCGTGGCGTCGAGCTGGCGGTTCTTCATCAGTTCGACCGACTCGCCGAACGGCAGGTACTCGACCTTGCCGAGATCCTTGTAGGTCATGCCGGCGCCTTTCAGGATGGCGCGCGCATTGAGCTCGGTGCCGGATTTCGGCGCGCCGACGGCAAGGCGCTTGCCCTTGAGATCGGCCAGGGTCTTGATGCCGGAATCGGCGCTGGCGACGATCTGGATGTAGTTCGGATAAATGCCGGCGACGCCGCGCAGCTTCTTCAGCGGCGACTTGAAGCCGGCTTCCTCATCGCCCTTCCATGCGTCGGACAGCGAGTCGGCCAGGGTGAAGCCGATTTCTCCACGGCCTGCATGCAGCAGGTTGAGGTTCTCCGCGGAGGCCTTGGTCGCTTGTGCCGAAATTTTTGCGTCCGGCATCGCCTTGCCGTAAATCTGGGTCAGCGCCACGCCCATCGGATAGTAGACGCCGCTGGTCCCGCCGGTCAGGACATTCACGAACTTCTGCTGCGCCTGTACCGGCGCACTGGCCAGCAAGGCGATGCCGGCGACAGCGAAAAAGCGACCTAGAAATCGATTGATCATGTTTTATCTCCTGTGGTTGTTAGCGCCCGTATGAATACGCTAGCGGACAGGCCGGGATCAGGGTGAAACCGGCCAGCGCAATATGTGTTCAGACAGGCTTTTATAGGAAGCGAGCGCTTCCGTGTCCACCATTGTAGTAGGCTTTGGCGGACGCCGTGCCACACAGGAAATAAACGTCAAGTCACTGAAACGACGGTGGTTTTTCTCAATGCATGAGACCGTCGCCCGCGTCAGGGATGGGAAGCCGCGGGCCCCGCATGGCCCGACGGCCTCCACCGCTTCAGCAGCAGGGCATTGCTGATCACGCTTACCGAGCTGAATGCCATCGCCGCGCCGGCCACGACCGGATTGAGCAGGCCGAATGCGGCCAGCGGAATGCCGATCAGGTTGTAGATGAAGGCCCAGAACAGGTTCTGCCGGATCTTGCGGTAGGTCCGGCGCGATACATCAATCGCATCGCCTACCAGCGCCGGGTCCCCGCGCATCAGCGTCA
>NZ_DASZBA010000060.1:0-11115 GCF_035944575.1 Noviherbaspirillum sp. | reverse complement strand
GGAACCGTCGTCCGGGCTGCGGCTGGACGACCTCGGCCTGTTGCTGGAAGCGATCCGGCATGGCTACGGCGTTGGCTTGACCCGCCAGCGTTTCGGCCAGCACCTGATCGACAGCGGCGAGATCGTCGAACTGTTCGACGTGCGTCTTGCATCGCCGCCGCATGCCTACTATGTGGTGTACGAACAGACGGCCCCGAAGCGGCCGGAGGTTGCGGCGTTCATCGACTGGATGCGGACGACATTCAGGAACCTGTAGCCCAGATGGCAGCGTCCTCGCCTCACTGGCGCACTGCCCCAGCCTTTTTGCCTATTTTTTGGGTGAAACAAAAAAGTAAGGGGCCCGCCGGAGCCACTTCCGGCAAGTCGCTTCGAAAGGATGCTGCCCTCTTGCACCACCAATAATGTCCTCATTGCAATAAACCAGCCCGCTACTCCCGCCTGAAATAATTTCACCCCACTCCCCAAAGCTTTTCAGCCGCACCCCAAGCGCTTTTCGCTACACTCCTTAAACAAGTCAAATTGCGCCCACGCGCCCAGGAATCCGCCATGAATGCTCCCGCCACTGCCCAGTTCACCGCCGCGCGCCAGCGCGAAGTCGTCGATGCGCTGAGGGCGGTCGTGCCCGAAGGGTGCGTATTGTTCAATGAGGAAGACACCCGGCCGTATGAATGCGACGGCCTCGCCGCCTACCGGCAATTGCCGATGATCGTGGTGCTGCCGGAAACGGAGGCGCAGGTCGTCGCCATTCTGTCAGCATGCCGTCGCCTGGCGGTGCCCATCGTGCCGCGCGGCGCCGGCACCGGGTTGTCGGGCGGCGCCATGCCGATCGCCGATGGCGTGGTGCTGTCGACCGCGAAGTTCAACAAGATCGTCAAGCTCGACCCGTATTCCCGCACGGCAATCGTCCAACCCGGCGTGCGCAATCTCGCAATCTCCGAAGCGGCTTCGCCGCATGGCCTGTACTACGCACCCGATCCATCGTCGCAGATCGCCTGCACCATCGGCGGCAACGTGGCGGAAAACTCGGGCGGCGTGCATTGCCTGAAATACGGCCTGACCGTGCATAACGTGCTGCGAGTGCGCATGGTGACCATCGAAGGCGAGGTGGTCGAACTTGGCGGCGGCGCGCTGGATTCGCCCGGCCTCGACCTGCTGGCGGTATTCATCGGTTCCGAAGGCATGCTTGGCGTGGTGACCGAAGTGACGGTGAAGCTGGTGCCGAAGCCGCAGCTGGCGCGGGTCATCATGGCGTCCTTCGACGACGTGGTCAAAGGCGGCAATGCGGTGGCGAACGTGATCGCCGCCGGCATCATCCCGGCCGGCCTGGAGATGATGGACAAGACCTCGTCGCGCATGGTGGAGCCATTCGTGAAGGCCGGCTATGACATCGACGCCGAAGCGATTCTGCTCTGCGAATCGGACGGCATGCCGGAAGAAGTCGAGGATGAAATCCGCCGCATGTCCGAGGTGCTGCAGGCATCCGGCGCGACCGCGATCGCAATCTCGCAGAACGAAGCCGAACGGCTGAAATTCTGGTCGGGACGCAAGAATGCCTTTCCCGCCGCAGGCCGCATCTCGCCGGATTACTACTGCATGGACGGCACCATTCCGCGCAAGCGCCTGGCCGAAGTACTGACCCGCATTACCGAAATGGAACAGGAGTACGGCCTGCGTTGCGCCAACGTCTTTCATGCCGGCGACGGCAACCTGCATCCGCTGATCCTGTTCGATGCCAACCAGGAAGGCGAATTCCACCGCGCCGAACTGTTCGGCGCCGCCATCCTGGAATTGTGCGTCGAGGTCGGCGGCACCATCACCGGCGAACACGGCGTTGGTATCGAGAAGATCAACTCGATGTGCGTGCAATATTCGCCGCAGGAACGGGACGCCTTCTTCGCCGTCAAGCGTGCCTTCGATACCGCCTTCCTGCTCAACCCCGACAAGGCGATTCCATCGCTGCACCGCTGCGCCGAATACGGAAAGATGCACGTGCAGCGCGGGCAGATGAAGTTCGCCGATCTGCCAAGATTCTGAGGAACGACATGGAACAGGCATTGCAGCATTTCAGGGCCAGCATCGCGTCCGCCACCGGGAGCAAGCGTGCGCTGCGCATCCGCGGCGGCGGCAGCAAGGACTGGTATGGCCAGGCATTGCAGGGTGAACCGCTGGATACGCGTGCGCATACAGGCATCGTCGCCTACGATCCGACTGAACTGGTGATCACCGCCCGGTGCGGCACGCCACTGGCGGAAATCGAGGAAGTGCTGGCAGGACAAAACCAGATGTTGGCCTTCGAGCCGCCGCACTTCGGCGCCGGTGCGACCATCGGCGGGGTGGTCGCGAGCGGCCTGTCCGGACCGCGCCGGCAGGCAGTCGGATCGGTGCGGGATTTCGTTCTCGGCGCGGTGCTGATGGACGGCAATGGCGAGGTGCTGCATTTCGGCGGCCAGGTCATGAAGAACGTCGCCGGCTACGATGTGTCCCGCTTGCTGGCGGGATCGCTCGGTACGCTCGGCCTGATCCTGGAAGTGTCCTTGAAAGTGCTGCCGCGGCCTTTGCTGGAAACGACGCTGCGTTTCGAGGCGGATGAAGACGATGCGATCCGGCGGCTGAACGAGTGGGGCGGCCAGCCCCTGCCGATCTCCGCCTGCGCATGGCACGGCAACGTGCTGATCGTGCGCCTGTCGGGCGCCGAGCCGGCGATCAATGCGGCGCGCCTGAGGATGGGCGGCGAGGAAGTGGCGCAGGCGGAACCGTTCTGGGCGGAATTGCGCGAGCAGGCCAACCCGTTCTTCACCGACCTGGCGCCGTCGGAAAGTCTCTGGCGTCTGTCGGTGCCTTCGCATGTGCCGCCGCTTTCCCTGCCGGGCGAACAACTCATCGAGTGGGGCGGCGCGCAGCGATGGCTGAAGACCGACGCCTCCGCGACCGCCATCCGCGCCGGCGCGCAGCAGGCGGGCGGCCACGCGACGCTGTTCAAAGGCGGCGACAAGAGTGCGGGTGTGTTTCATCCACTCGCGCCGGCGGTGGCGAGAATCCATCGCAATTTGAAAAACGCATTCGATCCTGCGGGAATTTTCAATCCGGGGCGGATGTATTCAGACCTCTGACTGTCTTTTCGTCAAGGCCTGTCGTCCTCGCGAAAGCGGGGCCCGGAGATGCGTTATTTGCTTCATTTGCTTAGCCAGAGCACCTCTGGATTCCCGTTTTCACGGGAATGACCAGAAGAGTGCGCGGGCATTCACGGATTATTTCTGGTCATCCAGAACACGCTCCAACGTAGCTCGACAAATACACTAAACCAACATGCAAACGAATCTAGCCGATTTCATCAAGAACACCCGCGAAGGCGAGGAGGCGGATGCCATCCTGCGCAAATGCGTGCATTGCGGCTTTTGCACCGCCACCTGCCCGACCTACCAATTGCTCGGCGACGAGCTGGACGGTCCGCGCGGACGCATCTACCTGATGAAGCAGGTGCTGGAAGGCAAGCCCGCCACCCGCAAGACGCAGCTGCACCTCGACCGCTGCCTCACCTGCCGCAATTGCGAAACCACCTGTCCGTCCGGCGTGCAGTATGGCCGCCTGGTCGATATCGGCCGCAAGATTGTCGACCAGCAGGTGCCGCGTCCGCTGTCCCAGCGCATCGTGCGCGATGCATTGAAGGAATCGCTGCCGCGCAAGTGGATGTTTACGCCGGCGATGAAGATCGGGCAGATGGCCCGCCCGCTGCTGCCGAAGGCACTGCGCAACAAGGTGCCGGCGAAGCAGCAGGCCGGCAGATGGCCGCGCACCGAGCATGCACGCAAGATGCTGCTGCTCGACGGCTGCGTGCAACCATCGATGGCGCCGAACATCAATGCCGCCACCGCGCGCGTGCTGGATGCGCTCGGCGTGCAGCTGGTCGTTGCGCCCAGGGCCGGCTGCTGCGGCGCGATCCGCTATCACATGAACGATCATGAAGGCGGCATGAACGACATGCGCAACAACATCGACGCATGGTGGCCGCATATCGAGGCGGGCGCGGAAGCGATCGTGATGACCGCTTCCGGTTGCGGCGCGACGGCGAAGGAATACGGACATCTGCTCGCGCACGATCCGGCCTATGCGGCAAAGGCAAAACGCGTATCCGACCTGACGAAAGACCTGAGCGAAATCCTGCCGGATTTCCAGGCTGAACTGGCGGCGAAGCTGGAAGGAAAGATCGGCAAGCGTGTCGCGTTCCATCCACCGTGCACCTTGCAGCATGGCCAGCAGATCCGCGGCAAGGTGGAAGGCTTGCTCGGTGCCGTCGGCGTAGACGTCAAGCTGTGCGCGGACAGCCACCTGTGCTGCGGGTCGGCCGGCACCTACTCGGTACTGCAACCTGAGCTGGCGTACCGGCTGCGTGACGATAAGCTGGCGAAGCTGGAGGCGACCAGCCCGGAAATGATCGTGTCCGCCAACATCGGTTGCCTGACGCATCTGCAGTCGGGCACCGACACCCCGGTCAGGCACTGGATCGAACTGGTGGATGGAGCCTTGTCGAAAGCGGTCTGATATCGATTCATAGCCGCATGCGGATATCCGGGTAGAGTGGCATGCAACCGGAGGGAGGCGCTCCGCTTCCTCCCATGCCACCACGACCGGAGAGGCACCATGATCCGCACCATCACCACGCTGCTGCTGTTCCAGACCATCGGCGAGGGCATTGCCTTCGCATGGTCGCTTCCTGTGCCAGGCCCGGTCATCGGCATGGTGCTGCTGTTCCTCTACCTGATGATCGCGAAGAACGCGGTCGACAAGCTGGCGCCGGTGTCGCTGGAACTCCTCAAGCATCTGTCGCTGCTGTTCATTCCCGCCGGCGTCGGCATCATGGTGCATGCGCAGCGGGTGGCGGCGGAATGGCTGCCAATCGCGCTGGCGCTGGTCGCCAGTACCGTGGTGTCGATCGCCGTTACCGCAGCCGTCGTGCGCGCATTGCAGAAATGAATGCCGGCCTGACCGACATCTGGGTCTACCTTTCCGCTTCGCCGCTGCTCGGCCTGACGGCCACCCTGGTCGCCTACCAGCTCGCCTATGCGATCTATGCCCGCACGCGCTTTCATCCGCTCGCCAATCCGGTGGCGATCGCGGTCGCGCTTCTGGTGGCAGTGCTGACCCTGACCGGCACGCCTTACCGGGTCTACTTCGATGGCGCGCAATTCGTGCATTTCCTGCTCGGACCGGCGACCGTGGCGCTCGCGATTCCTCTTTATCAGCAAGTCGAAAAACTCAAGCGCAACTGGTTCGCCTTCATCGCCGCCACCCTGGTCGGCAGCGCGGCGGCGATCACGACGGCGTTACTGGTTGCCTGGACGTTCGGCGCGTCACGCGCGACCGTGCTGTCCCTCGCCCCGAAATCCGTCACGACGCCCATCGCGATGGGTATTGCGGAAAAAATCGGCGGCCTGCCGTCGCTGACCGCCGTGCTGGTCATCCTCACGGGCATTCTCGGCGCGGTGCTGGCGCGCGGCGTGCTCAATCTGATGAAGGTCGTGGATCATGCGACACGCGGCTTCGCCCTGGGCGTGACGTCACACGGCATCGGCACCGCGCGGGCGTTTCAGGTGAGCGAGGAAATGGGTGCGTTTTCCGGTTTGGCGATGGGCCTGTCCGGCGTATTGACCGCGCTGCTGCTGCCGCTGGTAATCAGAATGCTATCCTTCGCTGCGTGACAATGCATGGCGGGTGAGATGTGACATACCAACTGGTAATTTTTGATTTCGACGGCACGCTGGCCGATTCCTTTCCCTTTTTTCTCGGGGTACTGTCCACTCTGGCGGACGCACATGGCTTCAAGCGGTTCAATCGCGACGAGCTGGAAGCGTTGCGGGGTTCGGATGCGCAACAGGTCATCCGTCATGCCGGTCTTCCCGCATGGAAAATACCTGCCGTCGCCCGGCATTTCCGCACGCTCATGTCGGAAAGCATCGACCGGATTCACTTGTTCGATGGCGTAGGGCAAATGCTGCATCGCCTGGCTGGAAGGGGAATGCAGCTTGCCGTGGTTACGTCGAATTCAATCGATAACGTCAAGGCGGTGCTGGGGCCGGAGAATGCGCGCCTGATCGCCCACTATGAATGCGGAGTGTCGCTGTTCGGCAAGCGCAGCAAGCTGCGGCGGTTGTTGAAAGCAACCGGCCTCAGGCCCGGACAGGCGCTGTGCATCGGGGATGAGCTTCGGGATATGGATGCGGCGCATGCGGAGAGCATTGATTTCGGTGCGGTTGGGTGGGGGTACACCAAGGCGGAGACGCTTACGGCGCGAAGGCCGAAATTGGTGTTTGCGCGCGTTGAGGAGATTGCTGACGCATTGCTGGGGACGCGTAGCGTGGCCGGGAATGAAATGTTGCGCTGAAAAAACAGGGAGGATGTCCGCTTCGTCACAAAACCTTTATGAAGTCATTCCTTTTTACAGGGCTATGGCATTCACAGGATGTGAAGGCGTATTCCCTTGCCGAAAAACGCAGCCGGCCGTATTGAATCCATTGACTGTGAATCGTCATCCCCGCGAAGGGCGCAGCAGGCACTACAAGCGCCCATGACCCGGAAAAGGAGTTCTACAACTCCCTTTCCACTACCGCACCATCACTCCGCCAACAGCTTCTCGATATCCTTCGTCAAATCCTCCGGCGCGGTCTGAGGCGCGTAACGCTTGTACACCGTGCCGTCCTTCTTCACCAGGAACTTGGTGAAATTCCACTTGATCGCTTCGGAGCCGAGCAGGCCCGGCGCCGCGCTTTTCAGATGCTTGAACAGCGGATGCGCGCCGTCGCCGTTGACGTCGATCTTGGCGAACAGCGGGAAAGTCACGCCGTAGTTCTTTTCGCAGAATGCGCCGATCTCGTCCGCCGAGCCGGGCTCCTGCTTGCCGAACTGGTTGCAGGGGAAGCCGAGCACCTCGACGCCCTTGTCCCTGAACTGCTGGTAGACCGCTTCCAGGCCCTTGTACTGCGGCGTGAAGCCGCAGTTGCTGGCGGTGTTGACGATCAGCAGTACCTTCCCGCGGTAAGCCGCGAGATCGACCGGCGCGCCGGCAAGGCTGTCTGCCTTGAAGTCATGAATGGTGGTCATACGATCCCCAGGTGTTCGGTACCTTTGCTCAGGTCGCGGCCCTTGGCTTCCTTGCCGCGCAGCTTGATCGACAGCCGCAGGTCGTTGACCGAGTCGGCATTGCGCAAGGCATCTTCATACGAAATCTTGTCGGCTTCATAGAGATCGAACAAGGCCTGGTCGAATGTCTGCATGCCCAGTTCCCGCGACTTCTTCATGATCTCCTTGATCTCGTGCACATCCCCCTTGAAGATCAGGTCGGAAATCAGCGGTGAATTCAGCATCACCTCGACGGCGGCGCAGCGGCCCTTCGTGTCGCGCAGGGGCAGCAGGCGCTGCGAAATCATCGCTTTCAGGTTGAGCGACAGGTCCATCAGCAACTGGCCGCGGCGTTCTTCCGGGAAAAAGTTGATGATCCGGTCCAGCGCCTGGTTGGCGCTGTTGGCGTGCATAGTGGCCAGGCAGAGGTGACCGGTTTCGGCGAAGGCAACCGCGTAGTCCATCGTTTCGCGGTCGCGGATCTCGCCGATGAGGATGACGTCCGGCGCCTGCCGCAACGTGTTTTTCAGTGCCGCGCCCCAGTCCTCGGTATCGACGCCGACTTCGCGCTGGGTGACGATGCAGTTCTTGTGGGGATGGATGTATTCGACCGGGTCTTCGATGGTGATGATATGACCGTAGCTGTTCTCGTTGCGATGACCGACCATGCCAGCCAGCGTGGTCGATTTGCCGGAACCGGTCGCACCGACCATGATCACCAGTCCGCGCTTGGTCATGGCGATATCCTTCAGTACCGGGGGCACGCCGAGATCGTCCAGCTTCGGAATGGTGGTGGTAATGGTCCGCAGCACCATGCCGACCCGGGCCTGCTGCACGAAGGCCGATACCCGGAAGCGCCCGAGGCCGCCGGGGCTGATCGCGAAGTTGCATTCCTTGGTGGCTTCGAACTCGGCCGCCTGCTTGTCGTTCATGATCGCGCGCGCCAGTTCGATGGTATGCGTGGCGGTCAGCGGCTGGTTCGACACCGGCGTCATCTTGCCGTCGATCTTGAAGGCGGGCGGGAAGTCCGCGGTGATGAAGAGATCCGAGCCGTTCTTGCTCAGCATCAGCCGCAGCAGATCATGCATGAATTTGGTGGCCTGTTCGCGTTCCATGTTCTTTCCTTCTTCACTATGATCCGGGCGGGTGCCGGCACAAGCGCTGATCTTGCTGCAATAGCATCAATCGGATTGTCATTCCCGCCTTCGCGGGAACGACATCGTTATACGAAATAAAGACGAATGAATCCGTTATCCGGGGAAATTCTCCGGCGTCTTCGCCGCCGCCCGTGCGGTAGCGGAAGAAATTACATTGCGTCGCACCAGGTCGGTCAGGTTCTGGTCCAGCGTCTGCATGCCCATGTTGCTGCCCGTCTGGATCGCCGAGTACATCTGCGCGATCTTCGCCTCGCGGATCAGGTTGCGGATCGCCGGCGTGCCAAGCATGATTTCATGCGCCGCCACGCGCCCGGAACCGTCCTTGGTCTTGAGCAGCGTTTGCGAAATCACCGCCTGCAGCGATTCCGACAGCATCGCGCGCACCATGTCCTTTTCTTCCGCGGGAAACACGTCGACGATACGGTCGATGGTTTTCGCGGCCGACGAGGTATGCAGGGTGCCGAACACAAGGTGGCCGGTTTCGGCGGCGGTCAGGGCGAGACGGATGGTTTCGAGGTCGCGCAACTCACCGACCAGGATGGTATCCGGGTCTTCCCGCAGTGCCGATCGCAATGCGTTGTTGAACGACATCGTATGCGGTCCGACTTCGCGCTGGTTGATCAGGCATTTCTTGGATTCATGCACGAATTCAATCGGGTCTTCCACCGTCAGGATGTGCGCGTATTCGGTTTCATTGAGGTGATTGACCATCGCCGCCAGCGTGGTGGACTTGCCGGAGCCGGTCGGGCCGGTCACCAGCACCAGGCCGCGCGCCTTGAGCGCCAGTTCGGCAAAGATCTTGGGAGCATGCAGTTGCTCCAGCGTCAGCACCTTCGAGGGAATCGTCCGCAAAACGGCGGCGGCGCCGCGATCCTGGTTGAAGGCATTGACGCGGAAACGCGCCAGGCCGGGGATGGCAAAGGAGAAGTCGCACTCGAGGATTTCCTCATACGCCTTGCGCTGGCCGTCATTCATGATGTCATAGATCATGCCGTGCACATCGCGGTGTTCGAGCGGCGGCAGGTTGATCCGGCGTACGTCGCCGTGGACCCGGATCATTGGCGGCAGACCGGAGGACAGGTGCAGGTCGGACGCGTTGTTCTTGACGGCAAATGCGAGTAGTTCGGAAATATCCATAGTGGCTCTATAATCCCAGGGCCGGCAGCAGTGCCGTTAGCGAATTCATCATACAGGCGAAAAGTTGCCTGTGGAAAACGATTATGTCTCCAATCTCCCACAACTTGCAAGCCGTGCATGAGCGTATCGCAACAGCAGCGCGGCTGGCTTCGCGGGACGCAGCGGAGATCCGCCTGCTGGCGGTGTCCAAGACGTTCGGACCCGACGCGGTGCTCGAAGCGGCGCGGGCGGGACAGCATGCCTTCGGGGAAAACTACCTGCAGGAAGCGCTCGACAAGATAGCGGCCCTGCGCGCAATGGCGCCGGATTTGCCGCTGGAATGGCACTTCATCGGACCCATCCAAAGCAACAAGACGCGCGCAATTGCCGAGCATTTCGACTGGGTGCATTCCGTGGACCGTGAAAAGATCGCACAGCGGCTGTCCGAGCAGCGGCCCGCGCATCTGCCGCCGCTGAACATCTGCCTGCAGGTCAATATCAGCGGCGAGGCGAGCAAAAGCGGTGTCGCGCCGGAACAGGCGTCGGCCCTTGCACGAGCGGTTGCCGGATTGCCGCGACTCGCGCTGCGCGGGCTGATGGCCATTCCCGAACCGGAATCCGGATTCGAACGGCAACGCGAGCCATTCCGCCGCGTGTGTGAATTACAGCAAGGCCTTCTCGCGGAAGGCCTTTCAATGGACACCCTGTCGATGGGCATGTCGGCGGACCTGGATGCGGCGATCGCCGAAGGCGCGACCATTGTCCGGGTAGGGACGGCAATCTTCGGACAACGACACTATGAAAAATAACCTGAAAATCAGTTTCATCGGCGGCGGCAACATGGCAACCGCCTTGATCGGCGGCCTCGCCGGCAAGCTCACCGACGGCGCCAACATCCACGTCGTGGACATCAACGCCGACAGCCTGCATAAGCTGGCGCAGCAATACCATGTCACGACCGCGCAGCAAATCGGTGAAGCGATCGCGCAAAGCGATGTCGTCGTGCTGGCGGTCAAGCCGCAGCAGATGAAGAGCGTAGTGGCGCAGTTGCAGCCCTTCGTTACTTCGCAGCTGGTGATTTCAATTGCCGCCGGCATCCGTGCCGCCGACCTGTCGCGCTGGATGCACGGCCATACTGCCATCGTGCGCACGATGCCGAACACGCCGGCGCTGATCGGCAAAGGCATCACCGGCATGGTGGCCTTGAGCGGCGTATCGCAGGAACAGATCAATGCAGCCGACGCCATCATGCGGGCAGTCGGCCCCACCGTGTGGCTGGAGAATGAAGCCCTGATCGATCCGGTCACCGCCGTGTCGGGCAGCGGGCCGGCCTATGTGTTTTATTTCCTGGAGGCGATGCAGCAGGCGGCGGAGGAAATGGGATTGACCCCGGAGCAAGGCATGGAACTGGCGATCGCGACATTCAGCGGCGCCGCGCAGCTGGCTGCGCAATCGGCGGAACCGGTGGCGGTGCTGCGGGACCGCGTCACGTCCAAAGGCGGTACGACTTATGCGGCGCTGACCAGCATGGAGGAAAGCGGGGTCAAGGATGCGATCATCCGCGCAATGAAAGCGGCGGCTGCGCGCGGCAAGGAAATGGGCGAGGAATTCGGCCGGGACTAACGCTTTGCACCAGGCTCCGGCGCGCCAGGCTGTTGAAAGACTGTTACCTGCCGCGCCTGATCAGAAAGCCCAGGATCAGGCCGGCCGCAGCACCGATGCCAACAGC
>NZ_DASZBA010000059.1:0-28816 GCF_035944575.1 Noviherbaspirillum sp. | reverse complement strand
CGACAACGCGTCTTCCCAAATTTCAGGACTTCTCCATTCTGAATCCACGGACTCGGAACTTCCGTCCGCCGAAAGGCATTCATCGCTCATCGTTCACGCGTGATCCCGTAAATCGATCCTCTTCCGGTAATCAATCATGCTTACACCCCTGGTTTCAGGTATTCAGGCTGTGTCCATCCAAGCGGGCTCACCGCCCTCCACGCCATCCTCAAAGCAAAGAAAGGATGAAAAAGCTGAAAAAGAACATCGAATTGGCTCTACCACGCCGGCAGGCCGCAAGGGGAGCGCTGAATTCCTTGAACGGATGAAAAGGAGCGCGTCAATGCCGTGCGACAGAAGCATGGATTTATTCGGGCGGCTGAGAAGAAGTAATTCGCAGCCCTTAGTGAATCATGAGGGCGAGACAATCAAAGCGAATGCCAACCATCCGACAACTACAGGATTTCCCGCATGGAGGCCTGAAAGGATGCGGCCGGCGCCCGATCTCGACGGAATGTTCGGCAGATTGCATAAACCAGGAGGGCAGCAGAACAACAGCATGCCTCATATCCATCACAGCGAACTCGAGCCCGGGGGCGGCCGTACGGTGCGTGTACATCCGAACCGGCTATTGTTCCCTGCCTACGATATCCATCCTGGACGAGCTTCTAAACTCAGAAAGGAACTGGGGCCGTTTTTTTCCAAGATGAGAGTTGAGTTATACAGAAATGGCAGGAACCGCCACTTTTGCTATAACTGGATCGTTACACGTAGTGGGCAAGTCGCCGTTGCGCCCTCTCACATCAGATACCAACATACGAATATTCTTTTGCAACTGGGCCATCCGCCATTGATTGGCGGGTTCGCCGCTCCGATGGGGCGTATCGGAGGGGAACTCCGCTATGCCGGCATCAAGGACGGACAGCCCCTCTTTTTCATCAACAGCAAATCTGGCCGATACAGCGCAGACCTGGACCGCCGCGAGAGTCAGCTTAAACGTGTCGCCGACCGTTTCCGCGCACTTGGGTTCCCAGTGGAGATGCAGTGGATAGGGCCCCCGCAATGGCCACGCCGCGTGATCACTTCAATCGCAGCAGCACGCCCCAATGCTGCCGGTTGAAGTCCTGCCGCCGGCATTTTTTGCGCACGGAGCAATCGGCGTGTCGGGATGCATTGCCTTGTACGGCACGATGACTGCGCGACAGCACCCTGGCTTCATTCAGTTTTAATGTGCGACGCGTCACGGATTGCATCACGTTGCCGCCGATCGTGTCGAACTTGCTTGCCGGGATGTCGACGTCGACCACCACATCGCAATGGGATGCGGTAACGAATCCCGACGCCAGTGCCGCCGTTCGCCATTCCGAATAATTTTTCAGGGGCGGATTGCTCCGCGAATAACACAACAGGTCACCGACGCGGGGACTGACAAGTTGCGGATCGCAAGGGACATAGGCATAGCCCTGGTTCGCGTCGAAGGCAGCCTTGATGTAATCGGAATGGGTCGACGAATACCGGAATTGCCGCTCCGTCAGACCTGCGTGGTGCATCAGATAGGAAATGAAGGCCGCCGACCAGGGGGAATCGTTCAGGGCTGCGCGCACGGCGGCCTCGCGCAACGCGTATGCGGCGCTACCTTGCTGTTTTTCCAGTTCCGGCAGCAATGTGCCGAGAGACATTTCTTTCGGAGCAGCCTGCGCCGAAGGATTGTCCAGCAGGCCCGGTACGTAGACGATCTTGCGGTCAGCTGTCTCGCCGGGAGCATTTCTGTTCAGGACCACCCAGTACTCCCACACCCGCCGCCAGGCGAAACGGCCTTCAGTCGCCGCGGAACGGCGTCCGGACTCAGCGTCCTGCAACAATTCGGTTTCCGATTCGACCGCACCGAAGCGAACCAGGTATCCGTTCGCATCGATGCGGTGGCCACCGAACTCGCGATGTTCGCGAAGTGCAAGTTCGGCGATACGGGCGGCGAGCGGATTGGAGGCGGCTTCCCGGCATGCCGCATCCATCGCGGATGCGGACAGACTCCACAGACATGCACCGGCGAGAAAGAGTCGCCTTATCCTTTCGAAACTATGTCGCATCGAACGCCGTCCTGACCGCTTCAAGCCGCGCACGGTTCACGCCGAAGTCCCGCCGGCCTAGCCGCGATGCCGACCGCATGTGGATGACGCCTTCATGGGGGTCCAAGAAAAATTCCACATCGTCGACAAAGCGAAGCCACTTCGACCGGAATGCCGCACGCAGATAGTGTGGTTCCGATACCACGACAGATGCACCTTCCATGCCTCGAACGATACGTTCGAGTTTCGCAAAGGCGGTTGCCGCATCGCTCGAGATCCGCAAGGGCGCAATGACATGATCGGGGCGATGAGGATGCATCGCGGCCTGACTGGAAACGACGTTTTGCGCGTCCGCCCCGGGCGGCTTGAGCATTCCATTACGTACGCCAAGGTCTGCCGGCGGCTTGCCGGCAAGCAAATTCATTTGTCCGGCCAGCACACCGGCGAGCGGGAGCCCCACCACGACTGCCGCTACCATAATCACTACTTTTTTTCGCATTTGTCGCCCTGACATCATGTTCCCGCCACCTTACCGGCCACGGCCAGGCGATCATAGCAGAGCGGAATTGCATACCGGGCTGCATAATGCCCGGCCGGATGATCCTGCCTCTTGGTAAAATCCGCGCATCGCGCCGGCACCAATCCCGTTGGCAACTGAAAGTCATGACAATGCGCTTCCTGCATACCTCCGACTGGCATCTTGGCCAGACCCTGCACAATTTCGAGCGCACCTACGAGCATCAGTGTTTCCTGAACTGGCTGCTCGACACCATCGTTGCCGAACAGGTGGACGGACTCCTGATCGCGGGTGATGTATTCGACAATACCAACCCGTCTGCATCCGCGCAGAAGCAGTTCTATCGTTTTCTTCAGCAGGCCAAGGCGGCAGCGCCGCATCTGAACATCATCATCACCGCCGGCAATCACGATTCGCCCGGGCGACTCGAAGCGCCGGCGCCGCTGCTGGAAGGCATGGAAATCACGGTGATCGGCCAGGTTCGCCGCCTCGCATGCGGGAACCTGGATTTCGACCAGCTCATCGTGCCATTGAAGAACCGGTCCGGTGCGGTTGCCGCGTGGTGCCTGGCAATTCCTTTCCTGAGGCCGGGCGATGTACCGCGCATCGACACCGACGGCGATCCGTACATGGAAGGCATCGCCCTGGTGTACCGGGAAGCGCTGCGGCATGCGTTGCAGCGGCGGGTGCCCGGCCAGGCGATCGTGGCGCTCGGGCACTGTCACATGGCCGGCGGCGAGACCTCCGACGAATCCGAGCGCCGGATCTTCATCGGCGGCGCCGAGGCGCTGTCCTCCCGCATATTCGACGCGGCAATCGCCTATGCCGGACTTGGTCACCTGCATCTCGCACAGCGTGTCGGCCGCCAGCCTCATTTGCGCTACAGCGGCAGCCCGTTGCCGATGTCCTTCGCCGAAGTCGATTACAGTCACCAGGTATTGCGTGTCGAACTCGATGGCGAAGCGGCGCGCGACATCACCGAAATCAAAGTACCGCGTGCGGTGGGTTTGCTGCGCGTTCCGCCCAGGCCCGCACCTCTCGAGGAAGTGTTGAGGGCCCTTGCCGCGCTTGAATTGCCCCCGGCGCACGACCCGCAGACCCTGCCCTACCTTGAAGTGCGGGTCCGTCTCGACAGCCCGGAGCCGGGCCTGCGCAGCCGCATCGAAGCGGCGCTGGAAGGCAAGCCGGTTCGGCTGGCGAAGATAGAAACGACTTCCGCCCGCAAAAGCGGCGACGGGGACCTGCCGGCGTCCCTTGATGAACTCGATCGCCTACAGCCGGACGAGATTTTCAGGCGGCTGTACCGCGACAGGTTCGGTGAGGAAGCGCCGCAGGAACAGCTCTCCGCCTTTGCCGAGCTGTTGTTCGGGCCGGCCGAGAAAGCGGCCTGATGAGGATTCTCGCCATACGTGGCCGGAACCTGGCCTCCCTAGCGGGTGAATTCGACATCGATTTTCTGCAGGAGCCATTGGCTTCCGCCGGGCTGTTCGCGATCAGCGGGCCGACCGGCGCCGGCAAAAGCACCCTGCTCGATGCACTCTGCCTTGCACTCTATGACGCCACGCCGCGGCTGCTGCGTGCCGGCAGCAAAGGAATAGGATTGCCGGACGTGCGCGACGAGACCGTCACGCCGCAGGACACGCGCACGCTGTTGCGGCGCGGTGCGTCGGACGGTTATGCCGAAGTCGATTTCGTCGGCGCGGACGGCATCGGCTACCGCGCCCGCTGGAGCGTGCGACGCTCCCGCAACAAGACGGACGGCGCACTGCAACAGGTTGCAATGAGCCTCAAGACCTTGAATGAATTGCACCCGATCGGCAATACCAATCGAGAGGTCAAGGCGGAAATCGAAAAGCGGATCGGGCTGAACTTCGACCAGTTCATCCGCGCGGTGCTGCTCGCGCAGAATGAGTTTTCCGCCTTCCTGAAGGCAGACGACGGCGAACGGGGCGAGCTGCTGCAGACCCTGACAGGCACGGCGATCTACACCGAGGTATCGAAGCGAGCGTACGAGCGCGCCAAGCTGGAGCAGGCGGCGCTGGAAAAACTCGCCGCGCGCCTCGCCGACCACAAGCCGCTCCCTCAGGACGAACGCGCACAGCTCGAAGGCGACAGCCTTCGCGCCGACGCCGCACTGGCGGAAATCGACAAGCGCAAGGCAGGCCTCGAGGAAAAGCTGCGCTGGCATCATGAATGGAAGCAGCTGGCGGAAGGCGAACGTCAGGCGGAGCAGGATTGCGCACGCCGCCGCGACGATCACGCCGCTGCCGAGCCTCGCCGGGCATATCTTTCCCTGGTTGAGTCGGTACAGCCGGCGCGACCAATACTCGCCGATCGCGACCGGATCAACGGAGAGAACGAGCAATGCCGCCACGCGGTCGCCAACGCGGAGCTTTCCGCCGCACAGGCGGAATCGGCGTGGCAGGAGGCGCAAGCGGCAATGGAGGCCGCATCGACCGCAGTGAAGGAAGCCGAGCTGGCGCAATCCGCCGCGGCCTCGGACCTCGAACACGCAAGGCTGCTCGACGCGCAGATCGACGCATTGCTGCCGGCGCATGCGGACATCGCGCAGCAGCACGCCGAGTTGAAGGACGCGGAACAACGTGCACGCGCATCGCTTCAGTCGAACGAGCAGCAACGGGCCGTTTTGCATGACCGCAAACGGACGGCCATGGACTGGCTGCAACAACATGCATCAATCCGACCGCTTGCCGAAGGCTGGCCGCGCTGGGATACCTTGCTGGAGCAGGCGGCACGGATTGCCCTCGAACAGGATCGATCCGCACGGGCGGTGCTGTTGACGGAAACGACGGCAACGGCAACGAAGGCTCAGGCAGCCGAGGCCCTGACCCGCAGCGAAGCGGCAGAAAAAGCCCTGTCGGATGCCACCGGGCGCCTCGAATCCGCCGTTGCCTCGCTATCGGCCCTGAGTTCAGCGACGATCGCCGCGCGCAGGCAGTCCGCCGAGGCGCGACGGGAATTGCTGGATGTCGCGGAAAGACTCTGGCGCACCCTTGCCGGCGACCTCGCCCTGCAGAGCGAACTGCAAGCCTCTCTCCTTCATGCCCGTTCGGCAGCTGACCGCTCGGCATCTCTGCTGGCGGACATCGACATGCGCCTGCCACAAGCCGAGTCGGCGCTGGCGCAGGCTGAGAAGTCGCTGAAGATCGCCGTAACAGCGTGCGCCGACAGCGTGGAAGAGTTGCGCGCCGGCCTGTCGCCCGGCACGCCTTGCCCGGTGTGCGGCGGCCATGAGCATCCTTACGCAACCGAGAACCCCCGCCTGCATTCGATGCTGGACAGACTGCAAGCGGAGGTGGATCGCTGCCGCGGCCAGGTGCATCAACTTCTGCAGCAGCGCGCGGCACAGTCCGCGCTTGCGGAGGAAGCCCGCAGGCAATTGAGTGAACTCGGCGCTAAGCTGCAAGCATCCGAGGATGCGATCCGGACCGGGGCACAAAGTTACGAAGCCCATCCGGTTGCCGCTGAATTGAGTAGTGTTGCCCACGATGCGCGTGCAGCCTGGTTCGAGGAACAGCAGCGCCGCCTGCGTGAAGAAATCGAGGCCATCGCCGCAGATGAACAGGCGGTGCGTGCCGCCACCTCAGCCTGCGATCTCGCCCGCCGGGAGGTGGACGATGCATCGAAACAACACGCCCTATCGAAGGATGCGGCCATATCCGCCAGGACGGCATCCGAGCGATCGGAGGCCGAGCATGCGGTCGCTGTCGGCAAGCACGTGGAGACCAGGGAGCGGCTTCGCACTGTCCTTGCCGAACTCGAGCCTGCGTTCTCCGATCCGGCATGGAAGCGTGCGTGGCAGACGTCGCCCGGCGATTTTCATGCGACGTGCAAAGCGCGTGTCGCCAGCTGGCATTCGCATCATGACGATGAAGTGGAGTGCGACGCCAAGCTCCGCATCCTCGACGCCGAACATGCGGCACTCGCGCAAACACTAGCCAATACAGAACATGAATTGCTTCGGTCCGGCGAGACGCTCGCGGCGAGTGCCGGGAGACTCGATGAAAAGCAGGCGACCCGCAAAGGTCTTTTCGGCGGCAGAACCGTCGCGGCGGTGCAGGAAGAACTCCGGGCGGCGTTCGATGACGCAAGAACGCGGCATACGTATGCCAGTCATGCGTTGCAGGAAAAAAGCACGGCACGCACCCGCTGCATCGAAGCACTGGAGCAGGCAAGGCATCGACTCGCCGCCACCCGTTCCGCCGCCGACACGGCCGCCGCTGTTCTCTCGGAATGGCTGTCGCGGTACAACGCGCGCCATGCGGATCGACCGGAGCCGGTAGACGGCCAACAGTTGATTGCGCTGCTGTCCCACTCGCCGGAATGGATCGCCGATGAACGGGCGCAGTTGCAGTCGATCGCAGGCAGCCTGGATTCTGCGCTCGCGGTACTGCAGGAACGCGCCACGCGTCGCCAGCGGCATGAAGCGCTCCGTGAAGGTGACGACGACATTGACGCCGTCACGACCGCCCTCGGCGCCGTCAATGAGGAACGGCAGCTAGAGCATACCCATGCCACCGCATTCAAGCTGGGGCTGGCGCAGGACGACGTCCGACGCCAGCAGTTGCAATCAATGGCGTCCGAGATCGCGCTGCAGGAGGCGGCCGTGCAACGATGGGGACGCCTGAGCGAACTGATCGGTTCGCACGATGGCAAGAAATTCCGCAACTATGCGCAGCAGTACACGCTCGATCTGTTGCTCGGTTATGCTAATCGGCATCTGGCCGACCTAGCCCGCCGCTACCGTCTGGAGCGTATTCGCGATTCGCTGGCGCTGATGGTGGTCGACCAGGACATGGGTGACGAGATGCGCTCGGTACATTCGCTGTCCGGCGGCGAATCGTTCCTCGTCTCGCTCGCACTTGCCCTGGGCCTTGCTTCGCTGTCCTCGAACCGGGTCCGGGTGGAGTCGCTCTTTATCGATGAAGGCTTCGGCAGTCTTGACGCGGACACGCTGTCGGTTGCGATGAATGCGCTCGACAACCTGCAAGCGATGGGCCGCAAGGTCGGCGTGATATCCCACGTGCAGGAAATGACCGAGCGCATCTCGACCAGAATTCTTGTTCAGAAAACCACCGGCGGGAAAAGCCGGATCGTGGTCGAGCAGGTCTGAAGCAGCAGGCACCCGTCCCCTGCACGGTTACCAAATTTACATTTCTTAACAAGACGGCAATGAATCTTTTGCCGTCCCGTGGTCTGAAACAATGACACATCGCTGTCGCTTTTTTCAACTACGAAAGGTACGCATGAATAAATTACTCGCTACTCTCCTGACCGGCCTCTTTGCAACTTCCGTGTACGCACAATCGGGCACAGCCACCACGTCTCCATCGACCGGCGCCACATCGGGCGCATCGACGACCGCGACGGCACCTGCGGCAGGCGCGAACGTCAATGCAGATACAAAAGCCGAAGCGAAAGCCGATAAGAAAACGGCGCAAGCTGAGGAGAAGGCGGTAAAAGCGGATGCCAAGGCGCAGAAGAAAATCGCCAAGGCCGATGCGAAAGCCGACAAGACCAAGGCCAAGGCACGTGCCGAAGCTGCGGAAGACAAAGCGGACGCAGTCAAGTAATCCGCACTCGTGCAATAAAAAAGGCAGGGTTTCCTGCCTTTTTTATTTCCGGACGCCAATCAAGCTCCGGCATGGCATCGCGCAAATGTCGCCCCGGTATCCAACCGTATAATTTTTCTGATCAAACTCGGTCCATTAAGCGCCGTAACTCTCATCTTCAGATCGGACTCACGCATGCAAGACATGGTCGTCACCCGACGGGAAGGACTGTACTGTGTGCCCGGCGGGTTTTACATCGATCCGTGGCGGCCGGTCGACCGCGCCGTCATCACCCATGCACATGCGGATCATGCGCGTATCGGACATGGCCGATATCTCGCCGCCGCTCCCGGAGCAGGCGTACTGAAATCGCGGCTCGGCGATATTCAACTCGATGCACTGCCCTACGGCGAGCGCGTTGTACATAACGGCGTCACCATTTCGCTGCATCCAGCCGGACATGTGCTCGGCTCGGCACAGGTTCGCCTTGAATACCGCGGCGAAGTCTGGGTGGCGTCAGGAGATTACAAGGTCGAAGGAGATCCCACCTGCACGCCATTTGAGCCCGTTCGCTGCGACACTTTCATCACGGAGTCCACCTTCGGTCTGCCGATCTACCAATGGCGTCCGCAGGAAGAAATTTTCACCGACATCAACGACTGGTGGCGCCGCAATGCCGCCGACGAACGTGCCAGCGTGCTGTATTGCTATGCGTTCGGCAAGGCGCAGCGCATTCTCTCAGGCATTGACCCTTCGATCGGCCCGATCATCTGCCATGGCGCCGTCGAGCCTTTGAACCGTGCGTATCGTGAAGCCGGCGTGCCGTTGCCGCCGACGCGCATGGTGACCGATGTCGCCGACAAGGCGGAACTCCGGCGCGCGCTGGTGCTGGCGCCGCCATCAGCCGGCGCATCCCCGTGGATCAAGCGCTTTGGCGACTACAGCGACGGATTCGCCAGCGGATGGATGCTGCTGCGTGGCGCGCGCCGGCGGCGATCCGTGGATCGGGGCTTCGTCCTGTCGGACCATGCCGACTGGCCGGGACTGATGCGGGCGATCCAGTCTACCGAAGCGGAGCGGGTGATCGTCACACATGGGCAGGTAGCAGTAATGGTCCGGTGGCTGCAGCAGAACGGCCTGGATGCCGGTGCGTTCACTACCGAATACGGCGCGGAGGAAGATGTTGAAACGGGAACGGAAGCGCCTCATGCGTGAGTTCGCCCGTCTCTATGCCGAGCTGGACGAAACCACCGCGACCAGCCGGAAACTGCAGGCACTAAAGAATTATTTTGTCGCGGCGGAACCGGAAAACGCCGCCTGGGCGGTGTATTTCCTGGCGGGCGGCAAACCGCGACAGGCGGTACCGACCAAGCTGCTGCGCCAGTTCTCGATCGAGTATGCGGGCATCGATGACTGGCTGTTCGACGAGTGCTATCACGCGGTCGGCGATCTGGCGGAGACGATTGCGCTCATCCTGCCGCCGCCGAAACGTAAGAGCGATGTCGGACTTGCGCAATGGTTGCAGGAGCGTATCGCCCCCTTGCGCGGCGCTTCACCGGACGCCATCCGCTCCGCGATGTTTTCTTACTGGGATGAATTGGAGGCGCGGGAACGCTTCCTGCTGGTGAAGCTGATCGGAGGCGGCTTCCGCGTCGGGGTGTCGCGCCTGCTGGTTACGCGAGCGCTGGGCGAAGTCGCCGGCGTCGATAGCAAGCTGATCGCCCAGCGCCTGATGGGCTGGACCGATGGACGGGCAAGGCCGAGCGCGGAACGCCTGGTGCAGCTGATGGCTCCGCAGTCCGATGCGGAGCATCGCCTCGAAGGCGGACAGCCCTACCCATTTTTCCTGGCCCATGCACTGCAGGCGCCGCCGGAGTCGCTGGGACCAGTGAGTCACTGGCAGGCGGAATGGAAATACGACGGCATCCGGGCCCAGTTGATCAGGCGTGACGGCCAGACATGGCTCTGGTCGCGCGGCGAGGACCTGATCACCGAACGATTCCCGGAAATCGCTGCCATACCGCTGCCCGAAGGCACGGTCCTGGACGGTGAAATCCTCATCTGGTCCGGCGACGCGCCCTCTCCTTTCGCCGCCCTGCAGCAGCGCATCGGCCGCAAGACCTTGTCGGCCAGGATGCTGAAGGAACTGCCGGCCGTCCTGGTCGCCTACGACGTGCTGGAAGTGAACGGCATCGATGTGCGTGCAACCTGGCAGGCGGAACGCCGCAAGCTGCTCGAAGACATCATTCAGCATACCGACACGCCGTCCCTGAAATTATCGCCCCTTGTCACGACCGACAGCTGGCAGGCGCTGGCAGACCTGCGGGAAACCTCCCGGTCACGCTCGGTGGAGGGCCTGATGCTGAAGGCAGTGGAATCGCGCTACGGCGTCGGACGGACAAAGGACAGCGGCACCTGGTGGAAATGGAAGATCGATCCGTATGCCGTCGATGCGGTGCTCATCTATGCGCAGGCTGGCAGCGGACGCCGGGCGTCGCTGTACACGGATTACACCTTTGCCGTCTGGGATGATGATCCGGACGGCCCCGACGGCGCGAGGCGGCTGGTGCCGTTCGCCAAGGCGTATTCCGGCCTGACCGATGCGGAGATCGCCAGGATCGACGCCGCCGTCCGCCGCACCACCATCGAAAAATTCGGGCCGGTGCGCAGCGTCACGCCGACCATGGTGTTCGAGATCGGCTTCGAAGGAATTGCCTTATCACCCCGCCACAAGGCCGGCATTGCGGTGCGATTCCCACGCATTCTGCGCATCCGCGACGACAAGAAAATCGAGGAGGCCGATACCCTGGCCACCCTGCGGGGCATGCTGTGAAGCGCAGCATGCTGCCCGCACCTGCCGCCGCGATCGATGAAATCGATGCCTGGTTCGCCCGGCGGGACTGGACGATTTTTCCGTTTCAGCGGCAGGTATGGCAGGCGGCGCTCGACGGCGAATCCGGCTTGCTGCATGCAACGACCGGTTCCGGAAAAACCTATGCGGTGTGGTTCGCCGCGCTGCATCGGGCGCTGATATCCGACCGGGCGACAGCAAGGCCCGCCGGATTGCGCGTCCTGTGGCTGACGCCGATGCGAGCCCTGGCGGCCGATACGGTCCGCGCCTTGCAGGAACCGCTCGGCGAACTGTTACCGGCGTGGCGGGTCGCCACGCGTACCGGCGATACCGGGTCCGCCGAACGCAATCGGCAATCGAAAGCACTGCCGCAGGCGCTGATCACCACGCCGGAGAGCCTGTCGCTGCTGCTGAGCAAAGCGGATGCGCAGCAAGTCTTCAAGTCGCTCGACATGGTCATTGTCGACGAGTGGCATGAGCTGATGGGCAGCAAGCGCGGCGTGCAGGTGCAGCTTGCACTTGCCCGTCTGTCCAGCTGGAATCCCGGCCTGCTGGTATGGGGTTTGTCGGCAACGCTGGGCAATCTTGCGCAGGCGCAGGAAGTCTTGCTGGGAGCGCGGCGTGGCGTGCTGGTCGAGGCTGCCCTGCCCAAAAAGATCGAAGTCGATTCCCTGATTCCGACCGGGCCGTCGCGCTTCTCCTGGAGTGGTCACCTTGGCGCACAGATGCTGATGCCGGTGATCGGGGAAATCGACGCCCATACAACCACGCTGGTTTTCACCAACACCCGCCCGCAGGCCGAACTCTGGTACCAGGCCATTCTGCAAGCCCGCCCGGACTGGGCCGGCCTCATCGCATTGCACCATGGCTCTCTCGACAAGGCGGTGCGCGACTGGGTCGAGGCCGGTCTGAAAGATGGATCACTGAAAGCGGTGGTCTGCACCTCCAGCCTCGATCTCGGCGTCGACTTTCATCCGGTCGAGCGCGTACTGCAGATCGGCAGCGCCAAGAGCGTCGCGCGGCTGCTGCAGCGCGCCGGCCGCAGCGGCCACGCACCGGGCCGCTTGTCGCGCGTGACCCTGGTGCCTACGCATAACCTGGAATTGCTGGAAGCGGTTGCGGTCCGGGATGCGGTGGAAGCGCGCCGGATCGAGGCCCGTTCCCCGCCGAACAAGCCGCTCGACGTCCTGGTCCAGCACATGGTAACGATCGCACTCGGAGGAGGCTTTACCTCGCAGGCATTATTCGATGAAGTACGCAGCGCATGGGCATACCGTGCGCTTACCGACGAAGAATGGCAGTGGGCGCTGGACTTCGTTGCGCGCGGCGGACAAAGCCTGACCGCCTATCCGGAATACCGCCGCGTCGTGCAGGACGAGCATGGCGTATACCGGGTTCCCGATGCCAGGATCGCCCGGCGGCACCGCATGAGCATGGGCACCATCGTGTCGGATGCGTCGATGACGGTGAAATATCTTGCCGGACCCAGGCTTGGCACGGTCGAGGAATCCTTCATCTCCCGCCTCAAGCCGGGTGATCATTTTCTCTTTGCCGGCCGCCTGCTGCAGTTTGTGCGCATCAATGAGATGACGGCCTACGTCAAGCGCGGCAGTGGCAACAAGCCCGCCATACCGCGCTGGCAGGGAAGCCGCCTTCCGCTGTCCGACGAAGTCGCGCAAAGCATGCTGGCGCGACTGGAACTTGCCGAAGCGGACCGTTTCGACGGTCCGGAAATGCGTGCGCTGCGGCCTCTCCTTCAGGTGCAACGGCGGTGGTCCGCTCTTCCCACCCGCCAGCGGCTGGTCGTGGAAAGCGTATCCAGCCGGGAAGGCCAACACCTGTTTCTCTACCCGTTCGCCGGACGTCTCACCCATCTTGGACTGGCCTCGCTGCTGGCATACCGCATCGCCAGCCAGCGCCCGCTCACCTTCTCGATCGCAGTCAATGACTATGGCATCGAACTGCTTCTGCCGGAATCCCATGATTGGGCAAAGGTTTTTTCACCGGAGGGGCGCTCCATGAAAGGTGCCGATCTAGGCTTATTTTCGGCGGATCGCTTGCTGGAGGATGTGCTTGCAAGTTTGAATGCATCGGAACTGTCGCAACGTCGCTTCCGGGAAATCGCCCGCATTGCCGGTTTGATTTTCCAGGGCTATCCGGGTCAGCCGAAGAGCAATCGCCAGCTCCAGGCATCGTCCAGCCTGTTCTACGAAGTCTTCCGGAAGCATGATGCCGGCAACCTGCTGCTGACCCAGGCGGAACGCGAAGTGCTGGAGCAGGAGCTGGAGTTGTCGCGCTTGCGCGAAACCTTGCTCGTGCTGCAGAGGCAGGATATCGCTTTCTTTTCTACACCAAAGCCGACGCCCTTCGCTTTCCCGCTGATGGTCGACCGGCTGCGCGAGAAATTGTCGACCGAGAAGTTGTCCGACCGGGTTGCACGCATGCTGCGCGAACTGGAGAAGGCAGCGTCGATCTGACATCATTCGCCCCTGCAAGCAATGTGTATTTTTCTCGTCCTCGCTTCGTAAACATGTCCGTCAACCTGCCATCCGCCGTCGTCGCCATTGCCGGAGAAACGATCGAGCTGTTGCCGCAACGCGCGGCCTATTGGCAGGCGCGACGCACGCTATTGGTTGCGGACATCCATTTCGGCAAAGCGGCGGCATTCCGCACACAAGGGGTGCCGGTACCGCATGGAACGACGGCACAAAATCTATCGGCGCTGGACGGCATCGCCGCACAACGCGAAATCGAACACATTCTTTTCCTTGGAGACTTTCTGCACGCGAAGGCGGTCCAGGGATCAGCCACCATGCAAGCCCTGGTTACGTGGCGCAGCCTGCGCCCTGGCCTGCAGATGACGCTGGTGCGCGGCAACCACGACAGCCACGCCGGCGATCCGCCAGAAGCGCTGGGCATGAATGTTGTAGATGAACCGCACCGCGTCGGCCCGTTTTTGTTCTGCCACCATCCGGCGGTGCATGATGATGCCTATGTATTCGCCGGTCATGTACATCCCGTCTACCGTCTGGCAGGCCGCGGCGACATGCTGCGGCTGCCATGCTTTTTGATAGGAAGCGGCTGCGCGCTGCTGCCTTCCTTCGGCGCGTTCACGGGCGGATACGCCGTGCATCCATCGGAGGGCGACCGCGTATTCGTGACGACGGATGACGCCGTCCACGAAGTGCCCTCCACTAGCCGGCGCACGGCGTCCTGACTTCTAGTGCTTCGTATCCGTCTTGTCGGGATCGGGTTTCACCTGGTCAAGCTTGGACAGTTCGTCCGGCTGAATGCCTGTCGGCAAACCGATATCCTCGGTCGCGATTACGTCTTCGGTAGTGCGTACGCCATGTGGTCCTGCGCCGTCGGCAGGGGATTTGTTTGCAGGGGTTGGTCCAGTCATATTCACCTCCAAATCCCGTTCGATTACTTGCCAAAGTCAACGTTCCATATATTGCATCATTGGCGTTGACTTGACTCTCGGCAGCGGGCCTGCGCTACATTGCGGATTTTGCCGAAACGGCCGATTTGACCGACGCCCAATCAACCGGAAGCGGCGCGTAATTGGCCGGCGGCAAACTCCTTATCAGTTCCTGAAGCGCAAGCATGCGCTCCTGCGATGACGGATGCGTGGCAAGCACCGACATCGCCGATGCGCCCTTTCCCTCCTTTTCCGCCATCTTGCTGAAGAAACTCAGCATAGCGTGCGGATCGATGCCGGCGGCCACCATGCGCTTTACCCCATCACGATCCGCATCCATCTCGGCATCGCGCGAGAACTTCATTTGCGTCAGATAACCCGACCAAGCCGCAATCGTGCTGCCGGACAAATCGCCGAACGCGACAGAAAGCAGGATGCCGAAGCCCGCGTTCTTCACCAGATTCTTCAGTGCGTGGCGCTGTTCCACGTGGGCGACTTCATGCGCCAGCACGCCCGCCAATTCCCCGGCACTGCCGGCCTCACGGATCAGACCTGCGTGTACCACCACGACGCCACCCGGCAAGGCAAAAGCATTGACGTCGTTGTTTTCGGCAACGAACCAACGGTAGGTGTATCGCGAACCAGGATGCAGCCGGGAACCGATCTGCCGTACCGCATCGACGGCAGGTCCGCGGTCAATCAGTTTTTGCTCTGACTTGATCTGGTTCAGCACGACGGTACCAATCTTCTCTTCGTACTTCACCGGCACTCTGTCCGCCGCCCATTGCGCGATGGCGTCCGTGTTCAGGAAAAACACGAAAATCGCAATGACCGGCAGCAAGAGATACAGCAGGACAGCAGCGGCACCGAGCCCGAAACGCCGGCGCATGCCGTTCCGCATACCGTTGCTCTTCGCAAGCAGGGTCGCCAACGAAACCGGCGCACCGGATACAAATGCCGCCTGGTCAGCCGGCTGATCGAGGAAGAAGGCGAATTCGCCCGTGCCTGCATTCCAATGGATGCCGGTTTGTTGCAGGTTGAACCCGGCGGCGCGCATGCCAAGCGTCGCGGCCGGAATGTCGTACTCCAGATCCGCTCCCTGCAGATGCAGTACATCGCCGCGCCAACGTCCCGACACCGGGATGCCGCCGCCTGCAATACCGGGTCCGAACAACCTTCCCCTGAACGACATGTCGTCCGGTGGCATGTCAGTTGTCGTCGCCGCCGATCAGGCCGCCCAATCCGCCGAGCGCGCCCGCGCCAAGCAATGAGCCGCTGGAACTACCGGTGGTGGATGTTGCCATCATCAAGCGGCTGGCAAGGCGCGACAGCGGCAAGGATTGCAGCCAGATCTTGCCCGGACCTCGCAGCGTCGCGTAGAACAGGCCCTCGCCGCCGAAGATGGCGGACTTGATCTTGCCGACGTACTTGATATCGAAGTCGACGGTCGGCTGGAATGCGACCACGCATCCGGTGTCGACGCGCAACACTTCGCCGGGTTGCAGGGTGCGCTCGACGAGCGTGCCGCCTGCGTGCACGAACGCCCAGCCGCTGCCTTCCAGCTTCTGCATGATGAAGCCCTCACCGCCGAACAGGCCGGCACCGAGCTTTCGCTGCAATGCGATGCCGAGCGATACGCCCTTGGCGGCGCAGAGGAATGAATCCTTCTGGCAAATCAGCGTGCCGCCGATCTCGGATAAGTGCACCGGCACGATCTTGCCCGGATAAGGCGCGGCGAACGCCACCCGCCGCTTGCCGTTTCCTTCATTGTGAAACACGGTGGTGAACAGGGATTCGCCGGTCAGCAGGCGCTTCCCGGCGCCCATCAACTTGCCGAACAGGCCGCCTTGCTGGCTGCCGTCGCCGAACACCGTATCCATATCGATTCCGTCCTGCATGAACATCATCATGCCGGCTTCGCCGACCGCCGCTTCGCCCGGATCGAGCTCCACTTCGACGTACTGCATGTCCGCACCAAAAATTTCGAAATCGATTTCGTCCATTGCCATGTCTAACCTTTCAAGCGATGAGTGATACAGAAGGAGTGTTGATCGTAGATGGTGTTTTGTTCATTGTCCATATCCGCCCCGGGCCTGTCGATGCGCGGCCTCCTGTACGGTAGGTGAATCATGGGAACGCTCGGGACAGACCGCAAAAAGAATACCATTGCGGCGATGGCGTCCTCTCGCTTCGGATCGGAAGAATCATGCAGACAGGCATTACCTACGCGCTGCTCGCCGCCGCGCTGTTTGGCGCAAGCACCCCGTTCGCCAAGATGCTGGTAGACGATATATCACCGGTCATGCTCGCCGGTCTGCTTTATCTCGGCAGCGGCATCGGCCTGGCGGCCTGGATGGTTGTGCGGCGAATGGCGAACGGCAACAGGCCTGATAAGGGCTCAAGGCTGACTTCGGGGGACCTGCCCTGGCTCGCCGGTGCGATCGCCGCGGGCGGTATCGCCGGCCCGGTGTTGCTGATGATCGGCCTGACCAATACGCCGGCATCATCGGCATCGCTGCTGCTGAACCTGGAGGGCGTCCTTACCGCTCTGATGGCCTGGTTTGTGTTCAAGGAAAACGTGGACCGGCGGGTTGCGCTGGGCATGGGATTGATCGTCGCGGCAGGACTGCTGCTGGCGTGGAATGAACGCCCCGTTGCGGGCCCTCCCTGGGGTGCAATCGCAATCGCGGCAGCCTGCCTGTGCTGGGCGGTCGACAACAATCTGACGCGCAAGGTGTCGGCCGGCGACGCGGTGCAGATCGCCGGAATCAAAGGAATTGCCGCCGGATCGGTGAATCTCGGAATCGCATTCCTGATGGACTATCGGATGCCGGATACAGTCGCGGTGCTGTGCGCGGGCGTGATCGGTTTCTGCGGTTATGGATTAAGCCTCGTGCTGTTCGTACTGGCCTTGCGCAACCTGGGCACGGCCAGGACCGGCGCATACTTTTCCGTCGCGCCTTTTGTTGGTGCAGTCGTCTCGATGGCATTGTTGCAGGACACGCCAGGTACGGCATTCTGGGTCGCCGCCCTGCTGATGGCAGCAGGTATATGGCTGCATATCACGGAAATCCATTCGCACTCGCATGCGCATGAGGAAATGTTCCACAACCATCCGCATCGCCATGACGCTCATCATCAGCACACCCATGACTTCCCCTGGGACGGGAAAGAACCCCATGTGCATCCGCATCGTCATGCGCCGCTCGTGCATTCCCATCCGCATGTGCCGGATATCCATCATCGGCACCGGCATTGATGGTCCGGATTGAGCGTCACTCGAACCATCGCCTGAAGAAATTCAGAATATCTTCAAGACGCTGTTTCTCGCGTTCATAGGTACGCTGCCAATCCCGGACCGTGTCCACCATCTGCTCGATCTGGTCAAGCAGCGAACCGCCCTCTTCCTTGCCCGGCTTCGGCGACGGTCCGGGCGGAGGCGGTGTCGATGGAGCAGGCGGCGCGTCGGATTTGCCGCCGCCGAACAGTCGCTCGAACCAGTTGATCGCGGATTCGACAACCGACGTTTGCGGGCGCTGGAAAACGATGCCGGCGTCGACCAGTCTCGCGCGCAGCGCCTGCTGGAAAAAATCGCCGACCACCGGCAACGCCGTGTTGGCGCCCTGTCCCCAGTGATCACTGCGCATGGTTACTCTTGCATCGTTGAATCCGACCCACGCTCCGGCGACCAGGCGCGGATGCATCAGCACGAACCAGCCATCGGTATTGTTTTGAGTGGTGCCGGTCTTGCCGGCGACATCGGCCCGCAGTCCGAAGCGCGTCTTGATCGCCTGCCCCGTTCCCTGGGTGACCGCTCCGCGCAACATGTCGATCAGCTCATCGGCTGTTTCCGGCGTCATGGCCCGCTTGCTCTCCGCACCGAATTCCACGATGACATTGCCATGCTTGTCCGCGATACGCGTTACCAATACCGGCGTGCGATAGGTGCCTCGCGTCGCGATGCTACTGTAGGCGGCGGCCATCTCCAACGGCGTGACCGGACTGGTTCCGAGCGCCAGTGCCGGCACTTCCTCCAGCGTGCTTTGCCGGATGCCGGCCTTGCGCGCAAAGTCGGCCGCCTTGCCCGGGCCGACCTGCTGCATGATCTGGGCAGTGATGCTGTTTCTTGAATACACCAGGCCGTCACGGACGGTCATCGGGCGCCCTGTCGGCGGAGAGGCGTCGGTCGGCCGCCATACGCCGCCATCCGGCAACGGAATTTCCACAGGCTGGTCGAGGAACTGCTTGCGGGGCGACATGCCTTCTTCCAGGGCGGCGCCATAGACAAACGGCTTGAAGGTCGAGCCGGGTTGCCGCTTGGCTTGCGCCACATGATCATACTGGTCGAGATTGAAGTCGCGGCTCCCGACCCAGGCTTTGACATGCGCGGTCAGCGGATCGATGGCGACGAGGCCTGCCTGCAGGCGTGTCTTTTCAGCACGGAGCTTTTCGATGAATTCACGATCCCCTTTCAAGCGCTCCAATACGGCATCAGAGTCCTCGCCGGCTGCGACCGCATTGCGATACGCGCCCGTCTCGCGGATGAATGCATTGACCAGCGTTTCCTTCGTCTGCCAGAAATGACTGAACGGCTGCACCTGCCTGCGCATGCCGATATATGCGTTCGCGTTGGTGGATTCAAGCTGTCCGGAACGTCGCCCCCATTCGACATCCGCCACCGCCTGCAATGCCTCGGTCTGCCGTTCCAGCGCCTTGTTGGCAGCGGCCTGCATGCGCGAGTCGATGGTGGTCGTGACGATCAGTCCATCTGAATAAATATTGAAGTCGTTGCGGTCGGTCCAGCTGATGAGCCACTTGCGGATATGCTCCGCGAAATGCGGCGCCGGCCCTAGCGCTTCGGGCTGGCGCTCGAAATTCAGCACCATCGGACGACGCATCAACGACTCGACGTTCGCCTGGGTCAGCACTTCCCGCTTTGCCATCTGCGACAGCACGATATTGCGCCGCTTGACCGCCCGCTCGGGATTCAGCACCGGGTTGTAATAGCTCGTCCCCTTCAACATCCCGATCAGCGTGGCGCTTTCGAGAACGCTTAACTTGTCGGCCGATTTGTCGAAATAGGTACGGGCCGCCATTTCAATGCCGAACGCGTTGTACAGGAAGGGCACGGTGTTCAGGTAAGTGACTAGAATTTCCTTCTTGCTGTATGCGTATTCGATCTTCAGCGCGGTGATCAACTCCTTCAGTTTTCGGGTAATGGTGCGTTGCCGGCCGATTTCTTCCGGGTAGAGATTGCGCGCGAGCTGCTGCGTGATCGTCGAACCGCCTTGCGGGTTGCCCAGCAAGGTTTTCACGATGCTGCTGGCAGTACGTTTCAGGTCGACGCCATGGTGTTCGTAGAACCGATGATCCTCGGTAGCGATCAATGCGCTGATGACGTGCGGCGATACCTTGTTCAGCTCCACCCATTCCCGATTGACACGCTTGAACACCGCCAGACGCTTGCCGTCGGATGACATGATCACGCTCGGCTGCTCGACCTTGGCCTTGCGGATATCGGCAATGCTTGGCGTAAAAGGAATGAGCAGAACGGCATAGATGCACAGCAGTACGGTGAAAACGATCGCCAGCGAGGCCAACCCCTTGAATGCGGAGCCGGCTTTCGCCTGCCATCCCAGTTCAGGATTTCTCAGCGCCAGAAAGTACCGGACAATTTGGCGAAACAGCCGGCGAAAGAATTCGATGAAGCGTATATGCATGGATCTCGTCGAATGCGGCAACAGGGCCGCTTGCTTCCTAAGATTGTGATTGGTTACGCGATGAACCGGCGACCGCTGCAAGCGGCGCGTCGATCACCAATGGCGATAACGGATAGGCAACGCATGGCAATATGTAGCCGTCCTTTTTTTCATCCGCACTGACACCCGGCCATTCGATGGCGTACCGTATCTGTCCGCTCACCACGCGACAGAGACAAGTACGGCAGGTGCCATTTCTGCAAGAGCTCGGCATGCGGATTCCGGCGCGTTCGGCAGCGGCGAGCAGCGACAACGAATTGTCCGCAGAAAATCGCAGTCCGCCTGGCTGAATGTCCACCAGGAACGATTCACTGGCATTCTTCACAACAGATCCCTTTCAAGTTCGACATTGTGCCGCAAATTTTTGCTCAATTATTGTTCTTCCGCACCGACACTCGCACATCCGGATCATGCGCTCAACGTATAATCTTGCGGCACGGCCACGTCTCATGCAGATCCTCGCAGGCCGGGCATTACCCAGAGTCATTGTCATCGCTTCCACTTCCGCCAACGCAGGTTTTTTACATGCCGCCCACGATGCTTTCAGCGCAGAATTCCGTTAGTGTGACTTCGATGCATGCGCCACGATCGGTGGCACAAATGGCATCACGTCCGGGCCGCATGATACTGGATCGTCCCAGCATTTCCACCTCAACGGATTGATCAAGTGACACAGGAAAAGCAAATCGTGGTGATTGGCGGCGGCGTAGTCGGCGTCTGCACTGCCTATCATCTTGCCGCGGCAGGCCATGAAGTCGTGGTCGTCGAGCGACATCACAATGTCGCCCAGGAAGCGAGCTATGCCAATGGCGGTGTGATCGCACCAGGCTACGCAACGCCGTGGGCCGCACCCGGCATGCCAAAGAAGATTCTTTCTTACCTCTTCAAGTCCGAAGCTCCCGTGCTGCTCAAGCCGACGCTGGACCGTGCGCTCTGGCGCTGGGTGCGGCAATGGATGGCGGAGTGCGACATCGATCGCTATCGCATCAACAAGGAGCGCATGCAGCGGGTTGCGTTCTACAGCCGCGACGTGCTGAGAGAGATGCGTGAGCGATTCCAGATCGATTACGAACAGACCCAGGGGGTTTTGCAACTTTTTCGTTCCCGGCAGGACATGAAGCTGGCAGAGCCGGCCTGCGCAATGCTGGAGGAAGCCGGCGTGCCGCATCAGGTCGTCGACGCGCAAGAAGCGCTTGCCATTGAACCGTCGCTGCATGAGCAGACCGCATTGACCGGCGGCATCTACCTGCCACAGGATGAATCCGGCAATTGTCCATTGTTTACCAAGCGATTGAAGTACATTGCGCGCTCCATCGGCGTCCATTTCCACTTCACCAGCAGCGTGCACTCGATCCAGCCCGAAGGTGGCCGTGTGGCGTTGCGCATCGACGACCAGATTTTCTCCGCCGATGCAGTGGTCGTCGCCGCGGGCATCGACAGTGCGAGGCTGCTGAAGCCCCTCGGCATACATATCCCGCTGTATCCGGTAAAGGGATACTCCGCGACGGCATCCATCAAGAATTTCGATCGCGCGCCGCGCGCATCGGTGGTCGACGAATCGTATAAGGTCGGCATCACCCGCATGGGCAACCGCATTCGCGTCGCTGGCACGGCAGAGCTCGGATCGCGTGATGTCGAGCTGCATCAGGCTGCCATTCGTACTCTGGTAAAGGTAGGCGACGACTGGTTTCCCGATGCAGCGAACTACAACACCTCGACATTCTGGTGCGGCACGCGTCCGATGCTGCCGGACGGCCCGCCGCTACTTGGCGCCACACCGGTGCGCAACATCTACGTAAACATCGGCCATGGCTCTACCGGATGGGCCATGGCCGCCGGTTCCGGCAAAGTCGTCGCCGACATCATTTCCGGACGCGCTCCGGAAATCGACATGGACGGCCTGACGCTGTCCCGTTATGGATAGCGTCGGCTGTGTCGTCATTGGCGCAGGCGTGGTTGGCCTCGCGGTGGCACGCATATTGGCGCGCGCGGGACTCGAGGTCGTGGTCGTCGAATCCCAGGCATCGATCGGCACGGAAACCAGTTCGCGCAACAGCGAAGTCATCCACGCGGGACTGTATTATCCGACCGGAAGCCTGAAGGCGAAGTTGTGCGTCCAGGGACGCGATGCGCTGTATGCCTATTGCGCAGAACGCGGCATCGATCATCAGCGTTGCGGCAAGCTCGTGGTTGCCACCTCGCCCGCGCAGATAACCAAGCTGAATGCCATTCTCGCCCAGGCACATGCCAACGGCTGCACCGAAGTTACCGCCATCACCGCCGACGCCGCGCGTGCCCTCGAACCGGCGCTATCATGCGTCGAAGCGCTGCATTCCCCGAATACCGGCATCGTCGACAGCCATGCCTACATGCTTTCCCTGCAAGCGGATGCAGAATCCGCCGGTGCCGCATTTGCCTTCGACAGCCGCATCATCGCAGGGAGCCACTTGCAGGACGGTATCAAGCTGACCGTCACCTCGGGTGATGGCGACACGACGGAACTGCATGCATCGACCGTCGTGAATTGCGCCGGCCTGTGGGCGCCGCGCATCGCCGGAACGATCGACGGCCTTGACGGGACAACCATCCCCACGGCGTACTTTGCCAAGGGCAGTTACTTTGCACTGGGATGCAAGGCGCCATTTACCCGTCTGATCTATCCAGTCCCGGAGGAAGGCGGTCTCGGCGTGCACCTGACTCTTGATCTCGGAGGCCAGGCGCGCTTCGGCCCGGACATACAATGGCTGGACAACTGCGACGACTCCGAGATTGATTACCGCGTCGACCCGTCGCATGCCGCCGCTTTCTATAACGAGATTCGCGCCTATTGGCCGGACCTGCCCGACGGATCACTGCAACCCGCGTATGCAGGTGTCAGACCGAAAATAAGCCCACCGGGCGCACCGGCTGCCGACTTTCTGTTTGCATCGCACGGCAGCGCGCACTATCTCGGACTGTATGGCATCGAGTCGCCCGGACTGACCGCATCGCTGGCAATCGCAAACCATGTCGCATCGCTGCTTGGCATGGCGGCGGATGGGCATACAATCTGAGTTCTCCACCCTACGCCGGCGCATCCCATGCCTGATCCGTCATTGCTGTACGACCAACGCACCATCCGCACTATCGAAAGCGCGGCGCTTGCGGCGCATCCACCCGGCACACTCATGCAACGTGCCGGTGCGGCGAGCGCGGAAGCGGCATTGCGGCTGATTGGTGAAAAGGATTCAAATGATCCGGTGCTGATTCTTGCCGGTCCCGGCAACAACGGCGGCGACGCGCTGGTCGCCGCGGTTTGCCTCCTGCGTGCCGGTGTTCCGGTCCGTGTGCTCCTGCAGGCCGATCCGGCACGGCAACCAGCTGACGCGCAGCAGGCGTTGCAGCAGGCACGTGCGGATGGTGTGGAGATGATGGATGTCGATCGCTGGCCTGATTGCATTGGCCATCGCTGGCGCTTGATCATCGACGGTTTGTTCGGCATCGGGCTTGCGCGACCCATCGAGGGCGCGACTGCTGCCTTGATTGCCGCATTGAACGACATTGATTGCCCGTTACTGGCTTTGGACGTACCGAGCGGCCTCGATGCGGATACCGGCAACATCGTCGGTCCGCATGGCGTCGCAGTACGCGCAAGCCATACGATTACCTTCATCGGCAACAAGCCGGGGCTGCATACCGCTCACGGAACCGACCATGCCGGCATGGTCGAAGTTGCCTCCCTCGATCTGGACGACAGCTTTTTCCCGCCGGCGGCAATCCGCCTGAACGCGTTAACGCAGTTCTCGCATGCCCTGCAACCCCGCAAGCGCAATTCACACAAAGGAAGCTTCGGCGATCTCACCATCGTCGGCGGCGCGCATGGCATGGCAGGCGCCGCGATACTTGCCGCGCGAGCAGGTGCGAAATCCGGCGCCGGACGCGTATTCGCCGCTTTCCTCGACACCCCTCCGGGCTACGATAGCGTCCAACCCGAGCTAATGTGCAGGCCGGCGCAGAAGCATGAGTTCAGCAGCGGCGCATTGGTCGCGGGGCCGGGTCTCGGTACGGAAGCCGATGCGGCGGATGTACTTGCGCGTGTATTGAAAACGACGCTACCGCTGGTTCTGGATGCGGACGCATTGAATCTGCTGGCATCCGATGCGACTCTGCGCCGATTGCTGGTCGCGCGTACTGCTGCTGCGGTAATGACCCCGCATCCGCTTGAAGCGGCGCGCTTGCTCTCGACCGGCAGCGCTGACGTTCAGGCGGATCGGATTGCCGCCGCGCGCAAGCTGGCCGAATCGTTCAACAGCATTGTTGTGCTGAAGGGTGCGGGCAGCATCGTGGCGCGCCAGGACGGCACATCGATTATCAATACCACCGGCAATCCCGGACTTGCCACCGCGGGCACGGGAGATGTGCTCGCCGGAATATGTGGTGCCCTGCTTGCACAAGGATGGCCGGCATGGGAAGCGGCGCTCGCGTCGGTCTGGCTGCACGGAAGGGCGGCGGACCTGCTGCTCGGGAACGGCATCGGGCCGGTGGGACTTACCGCCGGCGAGTTGATCCCGGAAGTTCGGCAGCTGATCAATGACCTGACGATGCAGTACGGAAGAAGGGTTCGCTAAAGCAAGGCAGGTTTCCGTCAGACGAGACGCCCTGCCGTGATCGTGATGGTTCGTCTGCAGCGCGCGGCAATCGCGAGATCGTGCGTCACCAGCACCAATGTCGAACGCCGTTCCTGGTTCAGCTCGAACATCAACTGGATGACGGATTCGCCGGTCGCCGCATCTAGGCTGCCGGTCGGCTCATCCGCGAACAGCAATGGCGGTTCGGTCACGAACGCGCGCGCCAGCGCGACCCTTTGCTGTTCTCCGCCGGACAGATACTTCGGGTAATGCTTAAGCCGGCTCGACAACCCTACCCTGCCGAGCATCTTTTCTGCTTTTTCCCTTGCGTCCCCATCCCGCCGCAATTCGAGCGGCAACATCACATTTTCCAGTGCGTTTAGATGGGCAAGCAATTGAAATGACTGGAACACGAATCCCAGCTTGGCCTGGCGCAACCCGGCCCGGCCATCTTCGTCCAATGCAAAAATATCTTCGCCGTCCAGCCTGACGGTACCGCTGGTCGGCGTATCCAGCCCGGCAAGGATGCCGAGCAACGTGGACTTGCCTGAACCTGATGCCCCGACGATTGCCAGCGTCTCGCCAGGCCGCACTGTAAAATCGATCTCATTCAAGATAGTGAGCTCGCCGGTCGCATCGGCAACACGCTTGGTGAGTTTGCTGACTTCAATCGCATTGGACACAACTGTGGAAGGATCTCGCATGCGGGACGTTAAGAACTTCGAAGGATTGATGAAACTGTTTCGAACGGCAGTATTGCTTGCGTTCGCCCTATTTGCGTCGAGCGCCTATTCTGCATCAAAAACAGTGCTTGTGCTCGGTGACAGTCTGTCGGCGGAATACGGCTTGGCGCGCGGAAGCGGATGGGTAGCATTGCTCGAAAAGAAACTGCAGGCCGAAAAAATTGATGCCCGAATAGTAAATGCCAGCATTAGCGGCGAGACGACCAGCGGCGGACGGGCACGGCTGCCTGCGTTGCTGGACCAGCATAAACCCGATGTGGTTGTAATCGAATTGGGTGGAAACGATGCATTACGAGGCCTGGCGCTGAATTCCACCGAGGACAATCTCGCCGCGATGATTACTGCATCCCAGAAGGTCAAGGCAAGGGTCTTGTTGATTGGCATGCAAATTCCACCAAACTATGGACGGGATTACGCGCAAAAGTTTGCGGCCATTTATGCCAGGCTTGCGAAAGAGAAGAAAACGGACCTGGTCCCGTTCCTTCTTGAAGTGGTGGCAGAGCAGCCCCAGTTATTCCAGGGCGATCGAATTCATCCGACCGCCGAGGCGCAGCCGCTGATATTGAACAATGTATGGCCGCATCTCAAACCGATGCTGTCGAAATAAGATAGTGCCACAAAAGAAACGGCCCTTCCGCTTTGCAGGGGAAGGGCCGTTTCTTTCTGTGAAATGCATGCATCGCGGCGATGGACGATGCTACCGCCCGCGTTGCCGGCGTAAGATTGACGCCGCTGTTACTCGTTGCCTGTTTGACCGGCATCCTTCTTCGCACCGCCGCTCACGATCTCGACCTTGGCCTTCGTCTTCAGCGACTCGATGTACGCAAGCATTTCCTGCTGCGCAATTGCATTGGCAAGCTGCTGCTGTTCAGCTTGTCGGCGCGCATTGTCTGTATTGGCAGGCTGGGCGACCTTATTGATGCGGTAGATCCCGTACCCCTGATTCGGCAGATCTACACCGACATACGTCGGCAGTTTTCCTGTGTCGGCTTTCATCACCGCAGCCAGGGCTGGCCCAGGAATACCTTCTGCTTTCGTTCGGGAGACTGTCTTCGGCGCACTGAAGCCCGTGGCATCGGCCTTCGTTTTCACTTCGGCCAGTTTTGCCTTGCCTTCCTGTTCAGCCAGCTTCGCGGCTTCAATGCCCGCCACGCGTTCGCGGACAACAGCTTGCACCTCTTCGAATGGACGTGTTGTAACCGGCTTGTATTCAACGATCCGGCCGGCGACCAATGTGTTCGGTGCAACTTCAACAGCTTCCGTGTTGCGCTTGTTCTTCAATGTATCATCGGAGAAGAGCGCCGAAAGAAATTTCGGGTTGTTATAAGGTGCTTTTGCCTCATTTGGTGCAGGACTGCGGGTGATGCCCGATGCCGTCTCAATTTTAAGGTTGAGCTTGTCTGCGACCGGCTTCAGACTTTCCGATTGCTCGTACACCATGTTGCTGAACGTCTCTGCTGATTCCGTGTACTTTTTCGCGGCGAGCTGCTTCTTGATTTCGGCTGCTATTTCACCCTTCACTTCATCCAGCGGCTGGACGGAAGCCGGCTTCACGTCAGTCAATTGAATGATATGAAATCCGAAGTCGGACTGAACAAGACCGCTGATGTCGCCCTTCTTCATCTGAAAGACTGTGTCTTCGAATGGCTTGACCATCATGCCCTTGCCGAAGAAATCAAGATCGCCCCCGCGTTCGGCGGAACCGGGATCCTGAGAATTTTCCTTCGCGATCTTTGCAAAATCAGTCGGATTCTTCTTCACCTGTTCAAGCAGCTTCTCCGCCTTGGCCTTGACTGCGGCCTTGTCTGCGTCCGAAGCATCTTTTTTCACTGTAAGCAGAATATGGCTGGCGCGGCGTTGTTCATCGACTGTGTACCGCTTTGCGTTTTGATCATAATAAGACTTGATATCCGCATCGCTCACGGAAATCTGGGACGACAATGCTGCACTATCGAGCATCACATACTCGATCTTGGCTTGCTCAGGAATCTGAAACTGGGAGGTATTCTTCTCATAGTACGCCTTCAGCATTTCATCGGTAACCTTCACCTTCGATGCATAGTCGCTCGGCTTGAATAGCATTTCCTGGATTTCACGCTGCTGATCATTCAGATCCGACAGCTTCGACGCAACCGTCTTCGGTGCAAACGCAGTGGCTTGAATCGCATCGTTAATCTGCTGCAACGCAAGGTCCTGCCGCAAGCGCGCCTCGTACGATGCAGGAGTCATTCCCTGCATGGCAAGCAGCGATTTGTACTGCTCGCCATCGAACTTGCCGTCCGGCGTGGTGAGCCCTGGAATGGCCAGTATGGTCTGCTGCAATACCTGATCAGGCACCGACAAGTTTTTATTTGCTGCTTCGGCCGCAATTACCCGCCGTGCGATAAGGGTGTCGAGAATGTTCTGCCGCGCCTCTGGCGTATCGAACATTTTCGGATCGAACTGCGGGCCGAACATTTGGCGGAAACGATCCATCTGCTCCCGCTGCGCGGCATCAAGCTCTTCCTTGCTGATGATTTGTCCCGCGACTTTGGCAACGGCATTTTCGCTGCCACGGGAATTGGTATAGCTTTCGAGACCGAAAAATGCGAACGACGGAATGATGAACAGCAGCAGAATGAACTGCATCAAACGACGATGGGAGCGGATGAAATCAAACATGGTCAGCCAATCACAGACGAATCGCGATATGTGTATCGCATATGAAAAAAGGCGAACTCGCGTTCGCCTTTTTTGGTTATTGGCGGAGTGGACGGGACTCGAACCCGCGACCCCCGGCGTGACAGGCCGGTATTCTAACCGACTGAACTACCACTCCTAAACTACTCATTATTGCTTCATGCTGTCTGACGGCTTTTGGTGGGTGCTGAGAGGCTCGAACTCCCGACCTACGCCTTGTAAGGGCGCCGCTCTACCAACTGAGCTAAGCACCCGGATCCACACTTAGCTGTCAAACATATGACGTTTGTCACCACGTCATGAAGACCGCAATTCTACAACATCTTTCGCAGTCACGCTAGTTAACTGCGTCCTTTAATCCTTTGCCGGGGCGGAATTTTGGAACTTTGGCTGCCTTGATCTTGATTGCGTCTCCGGTACGCGGGTTCCGGCCGGTACGTGCGGCACGCTTACCGACGGAGAAAGTACCGAAACCTACCAGGGTTACTGTACCGTTCTTCTTCAATGTCGTTTTCACGGCGCCAATCATTGCATCCAATGCACGCGTGGAAGCCGCCTTGGAGATGTCCGCAGACCGCGCAATATGATCAATCAATTCGGTTTTGTTCACTGGTGTCCCCT
>NZ_DASZBA010000058.1:0-9476 GCF_035944575.1 Noviherbaspirillum sp. | reverse complement strand
AACGAATACCGTAGCCCATGCCCGCGATGCCCAGCGTCGCCATCGAGTCGAGGAAGCAGGCGGCCAGCCGTCCCAGCCCGCCGTTGCCGAGGGCCGCGTCGGGCTCGAAATTCGCGATGTTCTCGAAATCGACGCCGAGTGAGGCGAGCGCCGACTTCACCTCGCCGTAGATGCCCAGCGCCAGGACAGCATTGCTGAATGCCCGGCCAATGAGAAACTCCATCGACAGGTAGTAAACCCGCTTCCTGGCCTGTTCATGCTGGGCTGCCTGGGTTTTCATCCATCGTTCGATCAGCAGATCACGGACCGCCAGTTCGGTGGCCTGCAGCCATTCGCGTGGCGTGGCGAACGACGCATCCTTGCCGATGGCATAGGTCAGTTTGCTGACGATGGCGTCCTTGAGGCTCGCCACGGCGTGATCTTTTCGGTCCAGGCTGATTGGTTGGTTCATATGCGTTTCATCCATAAATCCTGCAGGCGGAGATGGCGCCTGCTGTTGTTTCCTGCTGCAATTTTGCCGAAGGAGGCTGCCCGCCTTGCGCGCCGGTTATTTCAGCGCGGCGTGACGTGCCCATACAAATCTTTCATCTGTCCCGCCGCAAGATCCCAGCTGAACTCCTGCGCCATGGCGCATTGCTGTATGCGCGCCCACTCGTCGCGACGTGCATACAGCGCGCACGCCCGGTGCACGGCGGCGATAAAAGATGCATTGTCGAACCGGTCGAAGACGAAGCCGGTCGCCTTTCCGTCCGCCATGTTTTCAGCATTGCAATCCACCACCGAATCGGCAAGTCCGCCGACACGGCGCACCAGCGGCAGGGTGCCGTACCGAAGTCCGTAAAGTTGCGTCAGGCCGCAGGGTTCGAAGCGGGACGGCACCAGTATTACGTCGCTGCCGGCGATGATGCGGTGCGATTTTTTTTCATCGTAGCCGATATGAACCGATACCGATGAAGGATGCGCCGAGGCAGCTTCCCTGAACGCCGCTTCCAGCGCCGGATCGCCGCTGCCAAGCAACACGAGCTGGCCACCCCGGCTGAGAATGCCGCGCAACCCTGCCTGCACCAGGTTCAGGCCCTTCTGGTCGGTCAGGCGGCTGACAACCCCGAACAGGGGCGCGTTGTCCTGCATGGCCAATCCGGCCTCCTTCTGCAGGGCTCTCTTGCAGGCCCGTTTGCCGTCGAGAGAATCGCGGCCGTAGTGTTCTGCGATGTCCGGATCGGTCGCCGGGTTCCATACATCGAAATCGACGCCGTTCAATATGCCGCGCAGATCCGGCGCCCGACCGCGCAACAGGCCGTCGAGACCGCAGCCCTGCTCCGGCTCCTGGATTTCGCGCGCATAGGTCGGACTGACCGTGGTGATCTTGTCGGAATAGAACAGGCCGGCTTTGAGGAAGGACAAATTGCCGTAGAACTCGACGCCGTACATATTGAAGAAGTCCCAGGGCAGCTCCAGTTCACCGAACACATGGCTCGGGAATACGCCCTGGTAGGCGAGGTTGTGTACCGTGAAAACGCTGCCCGCCACCTTGCGGCCGGTGCGTATTTCTGCCGCCTTCAGATAAGCGGGTGCAAGGCCGGCATGCCAGTCGTGGCCGTGGACGATGTCGGCGTTCCAGGAAGGATCGAGCCCTTGCGCCAGTTCGGCAGCCGTCCAGCCAGCAGTCCGAATCGGCGGTGATTGTCGGAATAATCATGGTTATCCGGCCCGTAGTAAGGGTTGCCGGGACGATCGTACAGGCCCGGCGCATCGATCACATAGGCAGGCAGGCCGCTGTCGGGCAGCGTACCGGCAAGGAGCCGCAAGGCGCTCGCGCCGAAACGCGGCGGCAGTTCGGCCACCAGGCGCAGATTATTCATTTCATTCATCATTGCCGGAAATCCCGGCACCAGAAGCCGGGCATCGCACCCGGCGCGGACCAGGGCCGGCGGCAGTGCTCCCGCCACATCGGCGAGGCCGCCGGTTTTCAGCAGCGGAAAGATTTCTGAACAGACGTGCAGGACACGCATTGTTGCTCCACAAGGTTGTCGGCGGGGCGGGAAACAGGAGTTGTCGACGGGTTGTTTCCGTCATGATTGCAGCGGGAGCTGCATCGGATGCGCCTATTATCAGGCGCATTCTTGACCGGGCTTTGACTGACATCCCGCAAGAGTAGTTCCTGCAGTCAATTTGACTACAGGAACTATCCGGAGGTCTTGCTCTAGCGCAAGCGGCAAGCCTGTCCGCTTTTCAGCCTGCCAAGGCCATCAGGTCCGCGATATCGAGACCGGAAAGATCTTGGCCGGTATTGCCGACGAAAGCGGCGCGGCTGTAAGGCTTGTCCTGCAGCCATGCCGCAGCGGCGGCCTTGATCCGTTCCGCATCGCAATGCAGGACGCCCTGGCGGTAACGGCGCCGCATCTCCTCAGTGATTCCCTGCCGCCGCTGATTCAGCGACCAGATCACCTCGGCATACGGGGAACGCGGCTTGTCGAGATCCTGGATGACACAGATGATCGCTTCCTCGATGTTTTCCTGCTTCAGGTCCGCATTCGCGACCCAGTGTATCGCGCGGGCAAAATCCTCATAAGTTGCGGCGAGGCGCGGGTCGCGGTAGGACATCATTACGAATGCCCCGATGGACGGGTTGTAACCGGCTTGGCCGCCGTAGGCGCCGCCCTCTTCCCGCAGCGCCTGGTGCAATACCAGGTTGGTCAGTATCTCGCCCAGTACAGCCAGCGCCGGTGCATCCGGATGCCCGACACCGGGCACCTGCCATGCGGCAAAGCAGTGATTGACCTGCGCCGGCGCATGCAGTGCCGCTTTTGCAAGCGCCAGTGGCGCCGGCGTCTGCTTCGATCCGGATTTCTCCTGCGGGGCATTCGCGGCAGGTTCCGGCAGGTCGAGCAAGGCGGCCAGTTGTTCGCCGTCGTTGTCGATCCCCGCGGCGACGATTACCGGCTTGCGGCCGACGATGCGCTGGTGCAGTTCCGCCAGACGGCCGGCGATTTCCGCCAGTCCTTCGGGTGTCTGCGACTTCTGGTGCAAGCTGCCGTAGAACGGCAACGCGCTGGCACCCTTGATCTGCTCGTCGAAATGCCGCAGCGGCGATACCGGCGCGGTGGCGGCGAGTCTGGCGTAGCTGTCGCCCTCCTCCGCAAGGCCATTGCGCATATCCTGCACCATGCTGTCGATCAGGAATGCAAGCCGCTCGTGCTCGTCGAAGCGCGCGCCGCGAATCGATTGCGACAGCACATCGGCGATCGCCGCCTTCTCTTCGCTGAGGCCCTTGGCATAGAAATCGACATCGATGCGCAGTGCGGCGCCGGCATCCGAAGCCTGCTGCACCTGCATGGCTTGCAGGTTGACGTCGAAAAACGGCACCTGGTCATGGCGCCATGCATCCGCGTCCTCATAGGATTTATCGCCCATGCCAAGTTCGGACAGCACATCGACATACAGCTGCAGCCACGGCCAATCGGCTTGCGGCATATCGGAAACGTCGTACATCACCCGCCCGTAAGCAATGCCATTGGACGGTATCGATACCGTGATCCGGCCGTCTTCCGTCATCGGCAAAGGCAGCGCCGGACGGGGCAGCGGACTGACATCCTGCGGACGAATGCGGGGCAGCACGTCATTGTTGACCGGCTGGCGCTGGCGTTCGAGCAGCGCGGCCGCTTCCGAGCGCAGCCTGTCCTTGTCCCCGTCATCGAGCGATGCCTGCAATTGCGCGAGACGCTCGTTCTCGATTTTTTCACGCTTGCTGAAGTATTCACTGTCCGGCACGACCGTGGTATCCAGCCGGGTCGGCGAATCCAGCAGCGTCTGCACCAGACCCTTGAAGAAAGCGGGATCAGCGATGCGCTGCTGCAGGCGTTCGAGGATGTCTTCATGATCGAAACCGTTCATGATGTCGCCGCCGTACATCTCGTGCGGAATCGCGCGCAACAATTGCTTCAATGCATGCGGCATGTGCCCGCCGCTGATTTCGCGTTGCCCGAAACGGATGTCGCGCAATGTCGCCTGCAGCAGCGATTCCGGAACCCCGCTCTTTGCGGTTTTTTCCAGCGCCGACCAGATGCACTTGCGCGCCGCGCCTACCTGCTCCTTCGTCAGTCCTTCCATGCCGAGGTGAAACAGGATCTGGCGGATGCCGGTGTCGGCGCCGTTCAATGCCGAAGGCCGTCCGAACCCGGCGGACTCCATCGCATAGGCAAGCGGCGCGGCTGAATTGCTCAGCAGTCCCGCTTCAAGCAATTGAGCGTGGTAATACGACTCCGGATCGACCGATTCGCCCATCAGCCAGGTGATCTGCACCCCATGCTCCAGTCCGGGAATATTCACCGTGACCGCTTTCGGCGCGGTCCATGCGGGTGCTAGCTGCGGTAGCAGGCGTCCGCCGGATTGCCGGTTGGAGAGCCGGGAAAGAACCCGTTCTTCTATTACCGCCTGCACTTCACGCGCATCAATGCGGCCGGCGGTCATGAACACCGCCTGCGACGGATGATAGTGGGTGGCGTGGAATTCCTTCAGCGCCGCATGGGTGAGCGCCGGGATGTCCAGCGGATCGCCGCCGGATTCGTACTCATAGGTCGTGCCCTTCAGCAGGGAGGCACCGATGCCGCTGTCGAGGGCACGCATCGGATCGGCGAATGCGCCTTTCATCTCGTTGAACACCACCCCGTGATAGGCAAGCTTGCCGTCTTCCACTGCCAGACGCCAGCCTTCCTGCAGGAAATCGAGATAATCCAGACGCGGGAAAAAAGCCGCATCGAGGTACACCTCCAGCAGATTGAAAAAGTCGGTCTTGTCGGTGCTCGCGAACGGATACACGGTTTTATCCGAGTAGGTCATCGCGTTCATGAAGTGCGCGGTGGACCTGCGCAGCATCGAGAAAAACGGGTCGCGCACCGGGTAACGGTCGCTGCCGCACAACGCGAGGTGCTCAAGAATATGCGCACGTCCGTCGCTCGCGTCGGGTACCGTCGGGAAACCTACCAGGAACACCAGCTCGGGATCATCGCTGGCCAGGTGGATGTGGCGCGCGCCAGTGACGGCGTCTTCGTATTCCTGTACTTCCGCGCGCATTGCAGGGATATGCCGGGTACGTAATTTGGTAAATGTCATTAGCGAGTATTGATTACTTATAACTATTAAATTTTCAGAGATGATAGTGTCTCACACTATAAGACCGAACGTAGATTCAAACACCTCTAGCCTATCGGTATGCAGCCTCGCTGGCAAACAAACCTCTTCTATAGTTGAGCGGATCCGGGCTGCGCGGCAAAAACGGGTCGGTGACAAACGGAACCGCCTTCACGACATATGCCGGCGATTGGTTGTTGATCAATAAGCAGGTGCATGAGAATTGATAGCGCAGGACCGAGCGATAGTATTTCTTCAATAGCGACCAAACCGGCTGGTGGACATGAAAATGGCCAAAAATTGCTGACGACGGAAAAGAGGTATGGCAGCACTGACGTTCTTCGCCGCGCTCGGCCTGGCAATCCTCCGCGTGTTTGCGGCGAAACTCCGCTTCCTGAACAATTCCTGAACAATTCTTCGCACAGCATCTGGCTGTCGGCCGCCGGAGACATCTCCGTCGCATATGTGTTCGTTTTTGCAACCATGGCACTGCACTTCCTTGTGAATGACGTAGGGCTGCAGGGGCATTACAAACACCGTTATCAAAGCACGGGCCGGTGGCTGCTATCAGCCGCAGTGCCTGCCGGATGGGCGACCGGTTTCTCGATAGACAATCCGGACCTGACGGTCACCAGATGGCCTTCGTTGCCGGCGCCATCATTCTAAATGTCCTCAGGGAAGAACTGCCGGACGACCTCTAAAGCCGTTTCACGGCCTTTCTCCTGGGCGGCGGAACCTACGCGGCACTACTTCGCGCGCTGTAGAGCGCTTTCGCAGCCGACAAACGTCGAAGGCGATGAAATCTTTTCCACTTTTGCGGCGTCCAACAAACTCGTACATCGATGCCGGGACTATACGGGATAGCCTTCGTGCATTCAGTGCCTGACCAAGGAGCATCGCCATGCCCTACCTCACCTTCAACCGTGTTCGCCTGCTGGCAACGATCGGTCTTGCGATCGTCGCGTTATCCATCCCTTTGCCGGCTGCGGCGCAGTCGAACGTCGCCCCCGACGCGGGCGGTGATACGAAAAGAGGCCGAACGATAACCGGTCCGCGGGACGTTGCGGCGACCGCACCGGAAAGCGCCGGCACCGCGACGAGCGGCGGAACGACGAACAGCCTGGGAGATTCGAAGAATAACCGCGCCGGGATAGCGAGATCCGGCGAGCCGCAGGAAGCGATTGAACTCAGCAATGCCGACCGCAAACTGATGCGGGAGCTGGCGCAGGCACATCTTGCGGAAATCAAGATGTCTGCTCTCGCCACCGCCATTTCCGCAAATCCGGCAATACATGGTTTCGGCGAAAAGATGCTGGAAGAACACCTCACCGCACTGGATGAGCTCAGGCAAATTGCGAACCGGGCCGGCGTGATCCTGCCGGGCGGCGTCGAGAAGGAACATGCTGCAACGCTTCATCAACTTGCCCTGAAAGCCGGACAGGAATTCGACCGGATGTATCTCGATCAGGCAGGACTGGCCGATCATGAACGGTCTCATCGCCTGTTTCAGGAAGCAGGCCGCCGTGCCGAATCTCCTGTATTGAAAGCTTATGCGGCAAGGCTCGTTCCTGTCATCGGCCAGCATTTGCAGCTGGCCCAGCAGATGCGGGACGATCCCGCGGCTGCGGCCGCCGCAGTGCAGGCTTCTGTCCGCGCAGGCCAGTCGACCAGCATCAATGCGCCGGCGGGATCGTCAAGCAGTCAAGCGAACGCCGCCAGCGGCGCCAAGGGTGCGGGCAGCATTTCCGGAAGCACGACGGGCAGCGGAAAGTGATCCCCGAAAATGCCGCATGGAATATCCGGCCGCCCAGCTGTCGTGCCACGCTTCATCACACGGGGTCGCCTGGCCTACAACATGCCGCCGCTGTCCTCGAAGAAGCCTTACACCAAACGTTCGCTGGTAGCGACCCTGCCGCGCGATGACCTGGACCTGCTGTACCAATGGTTCATCGAACGTGAATATGGACAGGCGCTACGCCTGAACCGTCCCATCTTCGGCACCCACGTCACCATCGTTCGGCACAGCGAAGACGTGCCCAACATGGCGGCGTGGGGCAAGTATGAAGGCCGCGAGGTGGAGGTCGCCTATGACGTGGTGCTGCGCAATCATTTCGGATTCTGGTCGCTGCCGGTGTACGACGAATGGTTCCAGGAAGTACGGGCTGAACTCGGCCTGCCGCCGGAGCCGGACTTTCATATCACGGTCGGACGACAATTCGAATGGCAACCAATTGCGCCGGGTGCCCGACGCCATGCGAGCGAAATCAGGCGCGAGCGCGAACGGTACGAAAACGCCCCCTCGCCGGTACGACGGCCGGACAGGGATTTCACAGCGCCCGCCACTGCATCGGTCGCCATAGACAGTCATGTTTTGTGGGATATCAAAGGCAAAGCCCCTTGATTGTCTACGCTCGATTGAGGCAGTTCCCTTCAACCGCCGTCGATGTCGCGAGGACACAAGGATGGCCGAAAGTTTCTTTCAACGCTGGACCAGGCGCAAGGCCGAAGCAGCCGGGACGACGGATGAGCCCGGCATGCAGTCTCCTCCGCAGCATGTGGGCAACAGCGCCCCCGAAGCAGATGGCGAACGATCCGCATCGACCTCCTCCGCCCGTCCGACGCTGGGGGATATTGCGCTTCTTAACGCCGAATCCGACTATTCGGCCTTTGTCGCCACCGGCGTCGACAAGGCTGTGCACCGTGCAGCGATGAAGAAACTGTTTTCCGCTCCGCATTTCAACATCATGGACGGTCTCGATATTTATATCGACGACTACAACAAGCCGTCGCCGGTTTCCGCAGCCATGCTGGCAGCGCTTCAGCATTCGAAATCCACCCTCGATCCCCAGCCATACCGGGCCGGGCAGAAGGACGATGAAGACGAAGGCGAGGGGCAACAGGAGCGCGACGAGCCGGTCGATGCCGCAACGGCCCTCGACCTTCCCGAAAACGAAACAGGCGACGAACCGGAAGAGCCGACACATAACGAATCACCTCGGGGCGAACTACCCGATCCCTCATGACAACCAAATTTCATATCTGCAATTGCAATCGAAGCATGCCGCTCAACGCTGTCTCCGGCCAGCGCCTGGGGCAATCGCTCGGCACCGAAGCGCTACCCGTTGCCACCCAACTCTGCGGTCGTGATGCCGGCAACTACCTGGAGTCGATCGCTGGTGACGACACCGTCGTGGTCGGCTGCACGCAGGAGAGCGCCCTGTTCAAGGAACTGGCCGAGGAAAGGCAATCGGTCGCGCCGCTGCGCTTCGTCAATATCCGTGAAACCGCCGGCTGGGGATCGCAGGCGTATGCCGCGCTGCCGAAGATGGCGGCGCTTCTGGCTGATGCGGCGCGCCCCGCCCCGGAGCCGGTTGCGACGGTGAGCTATACCTCGCACGGACATGTGCTGATCATCGGCAATGCAGGCGCGGCGCTGGCATGGGCAGACCAGTTAAACGGGGCCCTTCATGTAACCGTACTCGTTACCGGAGGCACGGCGGAACGGGATCGGCCCCTTTCCAGGGAATATGCGGTGCTGTCCGGCGCGGATGTCCACATCGACGGCGCACTGGGCAGCTTCAGGGCGACATGGCGGCAAAGCAACCCGATTGACCTGGATCTGTGCGTCGGCTGCAATGAATGCGTTGCCGCTTGCCCGGAAAACGCCATCAGCCTGCTTTATCAGATCGACGACGCGAAATGCCGGCGGCACGGCGATTGCGTCAAGGCCTGCGGCGCCACGGCGGCGATCGATTTTGCCCGCGTGGCGACGCACAGGACAGGTGAATACGACCTCGTCCTGGATCTGTCGGAATCGCCTTTGCTTGCCATGCACGCGCCGCCGTACGGCTACTTCGCGCCGGGAAAGGACCTGCCTGCCCAGCTTGCCGCCGGAATGCGTCTCACGCAGATGACGGGCGAATTCGAAAAGCCCAAGTACTTCCACTACAAGGAGCGCCTGTGCGCACATGGCCGCAACAAAAAAACCGGTTGTAATGCATGCGTGGAAATCTGTTCGGCCGACGCCATACGGGGTGACGGCGACCGCATCATCGTCGATCCGCAGCGATGCCAGGGATGCGGCGCCTGTGCGACCGTGTGTCCGACCGGTGCGCTTGGTTATGCCTATGAGAATGTCCCCTACACCGGAAAGCGCCTCAGGACGATGCTCGCACACTATGCCAGCGCGGGCGGCGAGCAGGCGGTACTGCTCTTTCACGGCAGCGGACCGGCAACCGATCTCGTCACCCGTCTCGGGCGGCTCGCCAAGGCAGGCAAGGCGCATAAGGGATTGCCTGCGCGCGTAATTCCGGTTGAAGTACATCACGTTGCATCGGCCGGGCTGG
>NZ_DASZBA010000057.1:0-1585 GCF_035944575.1 Noviherbaspirillum sp. | reverse complement strand
GCCTGGCGCAACAGGTACTGGCGGCACTCCGGCGCGGTGATGTGGCGATAGGTGCCGAGCACGATGTTGTTGGCGGCAAGCGAGTCGGCCGTGACGAAGAAGCCGAGGTTACGCTTGACCAGACGGCGCTCGTCCTCGGTCAAACCGTTCGGGTTTTTCCACAGTTCGATGTCGCGCTGCATGTTGATTTCCTGCGGCATCCAGTGGTTCGCGCAACCGGCGAGGTATTTGTCCCAGGCCCATTTGTATTTGAACGGCACCAGCTGGTTCACATCGGTCTGGCCATTGATGATGCGCTTGTCGGCGGCATTCACCCGCCGCGCTGCTTCGGCGGCAAGGTCGGCTTCCGTTTTTACGGCCAGTGTCGGATTGAACATGGCATTGGTCATCGAACGCGCGCCGGGCGCAGGCATGGATGCCTGCCCCGGGTGCGGCATCGGTGCGGCTTTCGCCGCTGGTTTCATTTCATCGTCCCAACTTAGCATCGCTTTTTGTCCTTAAGGGTATTGTAGTGGCAGTGCCGTCATGTTCAAGCAGGCGCAGCAATGATTGCTGCGCTACATCACATCTGCATGACGATTACTGACAGGCTTCGCATTCGTCGAATCCCGGATCGCCTGGGCGCAGCATGCACGCAGGACCGGCAATATCTTCCGGCGCAACGCTTGCGGGTACCACGGCGGGCGCCGCCGCATAGCTGCCGCTCATGCCGCCGTCCGCCGACACGGCGTTCAGCGCGCCGGCCTTGGTGGTCGACTTCTCGGCATGTGTCGCACCGATAGTACGCAGATAGTAGGTGGTCTTCAAGCCGCGCAGCCAGGCCAGCTTGTAAGTCTCATCGAGCTTCTTGCCGGACGCGCCTGCCATATAGATGTTGAGCGATTGCGCCTGGTCGATCCACTTCTGGCGACGGGAGGCGGCTTCGACCAGCCACTTCGGTTCCACCTCGAAGGCCGTGGCGTAGATTTCGCGCAAGTCCTGGGGAATGCGATCGATCTTCGCCAGGCTGCCGTCGAAGTACTTGAGGTCGGCGATCATGACTTCATCCCACAGGCCGCGCGCCTTCAGGTCACGTACCAGGTGTTCATTGATTTCGGTAAATTCGCCGGACAGGTTCGACTTCACATACAGGTTCTGGTAGGTCGGCTCGATACAGGCGGAAACATCGATGATGTTGGAGATGGTCGCCGTCGGCGCGATCGCCACGCAGTTCGAGTTGCGCATACCGTGTTCCTTGATGCGTGCGCGCAGCGGAGCCCAGTCCATCGATTCCGAGGTGTCGACCTCCAGGTAACCGCCGCGCTCTTCCGCCAGCAGCCGCAGGGAATCCTGCGGGAGGATGCCGCGATCCCACAGCGAGCCGCGATAGGAACTGTAGCGGCCGCGCTCTTCGGCCAGCTCGGTCGATGCCCAGTATGCGTAGTAGCACACCGCCTCCATCGACTTGTCGGCGAATTCCACCGCTTCCATCGATGCATACGGAATGCGCATCATGTGCAGGCAGTCCTGGAAGCCCATGATGCCCATGCCGACCGGACGATGGCGCAGGTTGGAGTCGCGCGCCTTTTTGACGGCGTAATAGTTG
>NZ_DASZBA010000056.1:0-16059 GCF_035944575.1 Noviherbaspirillum sp. | reverse complement strand
AAACGTCGAAACGGATCTCATCTGCCGATTCCCGGCCAAGCCCGCTCAATGACAATCCGGCACATCCTGATCAAGATAAATCTCGAACGCGATGCTGCGTGCCGCCTTGGTGAGATGCTGACTCAGATAACGGCTGTTGCGCCACTCCGCCGTGACCTGCTTGAAAAACGTTTCCGTGCGTGTGTCGCCGGCCGGCACGGCGAATACCAGCGTATGCCGGGGACCGGTCGGCAGGCGGGCGGAAAACTTTTTCCATTCAGGCAGCTTCAGCAATTCCTCCAGCAGCACATCATCATGCACCGCCGCGTCGCAGGTGCCGACGCGCAGGTTGAGCAATGCATCGGTAGGTGATTTGTAGACCTGCTCGATGGCGCCGTATTTCGAGGCGACGGTGCCGACGTAGCGCCCGCCTTCCGCGACGCATACCTTGCGGTCCTTGAGGTGTTCCCAGGCTTTGATCGTCGTGTCGGTGCGCATGATGGCCATCGGGCCGGCGCGGTAGCCGGTCGGTATGGCGATGGCATTGCGCAGCGGGTTGGCATCGGTGACGACGGCCAGCGCGATGTCGGCCCTGCCTGCCGGGGTGAAGGGGGTTGCGGCCTTCGTGTCGGCGCGGACGGTGGCGAGCGGCAGGTTGAGGCGTTTGGCGGCATCTTCCGCCAGCGCGGTGTCGATGGCTTCCGGGGTGCGGAACTTGGTGCCGGCCTTGTACTCGGGCACCACATAGTCGACGGCGGCGATCAGCTTGCCGCGTTGTTTGGCGCGGTCCAGCGCACTGTCCGCGGCGGCGGCGGTGCAGAGACTGCCGAGCATCGCCGCCAGGGCAACGGCGGCAATGCGGGGCACTGGAGTCAACGCGGTATTCATTAAACGTACTGGTAACGCAGTACCCGGTGCTTGAGGTTTTCCAGCAGGAGCTGGTCGATCAGCGGCGCGAGGATGGCGATGGCGAGGATGCTGGTCATCACGCCGACCATGTCGGCGGTTTCACCGGCATAGCTCAGGCTGCGGCCGAGACCCTTTCCGAAACCGATCAGCATCTCGCAGGAAATGAGCGCCCGCCATGCATTGCCGAATGCAAGCTGGGCGCCGGTGATCAGCTCGGGCATGACTGCCGGCAGGTAGACCCGGCGCAGCATGTCCCAGCGCGACGCGCCCATGACGCGTGCCGCCGAGACATGCACATGCTGCACGTTTTCGGTGGCGTTCATTACCGACAGCGCGGCCGGGAAAAACGCCGCGACGGCGACGACCACGACGATCGGCAGGCTGCCGAAACCCATGAGGATGAGGAACAGCGGCACCCAGGCGATCGACGGGATCGATTGCAAAATGATGATGGCCGACTTGAGCACTTCGCGGAAGAAAAACAGCACCGCACCGACCAGGCCGAACGCGATGCCGAACAGCATGGCCGTTCCGTAGCCGGCGCCGAGGCGGCCAAGGCTGCCCCACAGCGCGGCGCGGAAGTTCTCCGTCTGCACTTCCTGCCACAGGCGGACGATGACGGTCGGCACATCCGGCATCAGGAAGTCAGGCAGCGACCAGGCCGCGACCTGCCATCCAAACAGGATGAAAACCACCGCCAGCGCGAAGGCGAGTTTTTTGTTGTTGCCGGTAAGGCCGGTTCGGGTGCTCATGATTGATATCGCATCAAATAATTACAGCTTGCGTTCCTTCTGCCAGCTCAGGTCGAGAATGCTTTTGACTTCGAACGGCTTGCCGTCGCGTGTCTTGAGCGAACCCTGCGCCTGGAGAATGTCGGCGATTTCCTGCATGCGCGCCTCTTCCTTCGGCGTCACCAGCGGGCTGAAGGTCTGGCTCTTGATCGCGCCGGTGATCACGGTTTCGCGCGGCAGTTCGCCCTTGTTCAGCGTCTTGAGCGTCGGCTCGGAAATGAAGTAGCCGGCGATCAGCTTGGACGCTTCTTCCGGCTTCTTCTGCAGGAGGTCGATCGCTTCCTTTTGCGCATCCAGCGACTTCCACAATGCATCCTTGCGCTTCTTGATCACGTCGCCGGAGGTGATGACGACCATGCACGGAAAGGGCCACACTTCGCCGATCTCGTAGATCTGCTTCACCGGCGCGATCAATTGTGCGATGCTGGCCTGCGGCTCGAACAGGAAGGCGGCGTCGACGCGCTTGCCGACCAGCGATTGCACGGCCACTTGCGGGCTGACGCCCATGACGTTCACATCGTCGGGCTTCAGTCCGGCATCGCGGAACACCACGCCCTTGAGCACGGTGTCGGCGGTGCTGCCTTCAGCCTGCGATGCCAGCGTCTTGCCCTTGAGGCCGGCGATGTTCTTGATGCCGGTGTCCTCGCGCACCAGCATCGCATGGTAGCCGTGCTGCGCGCCGCCCACCACCTTCAGGTCCGCGCCCTTGGATGCCCAGGCCACCGCGTTGGTGAAGCCGAGCACGCCGGAATCGAGCTGGCCGCCGACGATGGCCTTGATCAGGTCGGTGCCGGACTTGAATTCCACCAGCTCGACATCGAGGCCCTGCTTCTTGTACAGGCCCGCTTCATACGCGACAATCGCCTGCGCATCATCCATCACGCGCAGGTAACCCACCTTGAATTTTTCGGCGGCAAAGGCCTGTACGGTAAATAAGGACGCGGCGAAGACCGTCAGCGCCGAGGCCAGGAACTTAGAGGTTTTCATACTTCGACTCCTTCCAATGATTTAGCGACTTCATCCTGTTCGGCATGGATACCGAGCAGGCACAAGATTTCCCGGCGCATCGCGGCGAATTCCGACAGATCGTGGGTTTTTTCGTGGTGCGCAAGGTTGAATTCCTTCAGCACGGTGGCCGGGCGCTGGCTGAACACCAGGATGCGGTCGGAAAGGAACAGCGCCTCGTCGACATCATGTGTCACCAGCAGCACGGTCGGGCCGGCTTCACGGATCAGGTCGCGCAGCACATCCTGCAGCGTCATGCGGGTGAGCGCATCCAGTGCGCCGAACGGCTCATCGAGCAGCAGCACTTTAGGCCGCGTGATGAAGGCGCGAGCCAGCGCGGCGCGCTGGCGCATGCCGCCGGAGACCTGGTGCGGGTAGTAATCCTCAAATCCTTTCAGCGCCACTTTTTCCAGCCATTCGAATGCCTGGACGCGTGCTTTCTTCTTGTCGATCTTCTGGAATTCCAGCGCGAGGGCGACGTTTTGCGCCAGCGTCAGCCAGGGATACAGCGCGTTTTCCTGAAACATCAGCATGCGTTCGGGGTTCGGTCCTTCGACTGGCTTCCCTCCCGCAAGGATCTTTCCGCCCGTTGGCTTTTCGAGGCCAGCGGCGATGTGCAGCAATGTCGACTTTCCGCAGCCGGACGGACCGACCAGCGCAACCAGCTCGCCCTGCTCGATTTCACGGCTGAAATCGTCAATGACGTGGAGACCGGAAAAGCTCTTTGCTACATGATTAAACGACAGCTTCATTCAAATGTTCCTTTCGCCGACGGGCGAGAACGTGAACGGGAATGGGATTCAGTAAAACAGAACGTCGTGAGAAAAGCGGTGGTAATTGTAATGTCAAACGCGCCTTTAATTACTTTTGGCTATAACGCACCTTCGCACTTTAATAACTCCGTATGTACATGGCAACGATATTTAGTTGCTTTGCTTATTCGGTATACGCATAAGCAACCATAGGTATTGATGTTTTTTCAAGAATAGAAAGTCGAAGCGTTCGCCCACCGATCCGCCCGGTACAGTACGAGCAGCAGATAGGGGATGCGGTTCCATGTAAAGAAAACACCGTGTTCAGGGGATGGCTTTATCGGTCCGATCTGCACGAGGCGACAGCTGCGGCGTTGCTGTCGTTGCGCAGCAGTCGCCGCGGATGTGCGTGTTACGATCGCCCATGCCGGCTCCCTGAAGCAAGGGATACCACAAGCGCCGGTGCTGCACTGTTGTCATTCGCCGCGTCGGGAGAAACATGAAGAAAATCGCTTTTTCAGGAACGCTCGATCCGATCACCAACGGGCATATGTGGGTCATTGGCGAAGCGCTGGCGATCGCCGATGAAGTGATTGTGTTTCTGTCGGAGAACCCGGCCAAGAAACCGCATTTCCCGGCGGCCATGCGCAAGGACATCATCGAGCGCAGCGTGGCCGAGCGCGGCTGGACGCAGGTGCGGGTGGTGATCGTCAACGGCGACTACACCGCCCGCGCGGCCAAGAAGCATGGCATCGATTACATCATCCGCGGCATCCGAAACAATGCCGATTTCGATTACGAGAACCTGATCCAGCAGACCAACGTCGATGTGCTGGGCGGCGCCAAGACCATCTTCGTGATGCCGCCCCGGGATCTCGGCTCGGTCAGCTCCAGCTTCGTCAAGGCGCTGGAGGGGCCGGTGGGGTGGCACTGGCACATGAAGAAATTCGTGCCGAAGCCTGCTTACGAAGCCTGGATTTGCGGCTGGTTGCGCGATGAGTGGAACGCGCTGTGGCACGACTTGCCTGCTGGCGATGATGCGCGTGGCGTGCCGTCCGCATGGTTCGATGTGCTGACCGGCGATACCTGCTATGGCGCCGGCACGCGCCGCTATCACAACGTCGAGCACCTGGTGCATGGCTTGTCCGAGCTGCAGGTGTGGGCCGCCGACACGGGTGCATCTCCCGCGGAACTCGCCGCGCTCAAGAAGGCATTTTGGTTTCACGACGCGGTGTACGCGCATGACCCCGGACAGGCGAGCAATGAGGAAGCCAGCGCCAGGATGTGGCTGGACAGCGGGCTGGAACGGCAGCCCGGTGATGGGCAGACCGTGGCCGACCTTATCCGCGCCACCGACCACTTTCAGGAGGAATCAATCTCCCATCCGCTGAAACAGGCAATGCTGGGCGCCGACCTGGCGATCCTCGGCCAGGACGATGATGTGTACGACGCCTATGCGGAAGCGATCCGCATGGAATACGGCCATGTGCCGATCGATGCCTATCGCACCCATCGCTGCAAGGCGCTGGCATATCTGCATGGCAAGGCGCAAGCCGGCACCTTGTACGGCGATGCCTATTTCGCCGGGCAGTATAACGATCGGGCAATCGCCAACATGGGGAGGGAAATCGCCGCCCTGGGCGGACGGCTTTGACGGGACACCGGCACGTTGCGGTGCCCCGAAGCGGGAGAGCGCCGGTATCAGCCGGTGATGATGAGCTGGTTGTCGATGGATTTCACGCCGGACACGCCGCGCACAATGGACTCGACCTTTTTCCGCAACGCCATGCTCTTGATTTCACCCTTGAGCCGCACGACACCGTCAGTGGTGGTGGCATCAATCTTGGTACCGCTCAGTTCCGGATCGGCCGCAAGCGCCGCCTTGACCTTGCTCGAAATTTCCGCATCGCTCGACGCGGCGGCTTTCTGAGAGCCTGCCGATTGGGAACCGGACTGGCTGCCTGTTCCCGCGCATCCCGCGGCAAACACGGCGGCCAACAGCAACGAAAGTAATTTGATGTTCTTCATTTTGATATCTCCGTTAGTAAAAGTGGGTGAGCGCTATCCGGGCAGTACGAACCGCTGCAATGCAAGGGTGGCGTTTCATGGCGAGATTGGCAATACGTAAAATCACCAAGTCCTGAACATCCTGTTGTCGATCTTCAGCAGGCAATTAATAAACACTATGCCAAGTACCGCCCATCCGGTCTGTTCCAAATCAGATCGGTGGTACTTGGTCTTACTCCTGTTGTATCGATGCCCACCGAGTCGGGCAAATCAAGCGGATCAGGCGGCGAATCGCTTGTCTTTCCCGTTATCACCACGTTCGATGGTGCGAATCCCGCTCGACGCCGGGTGCAGCGCCGACACGATCACCTCCAGCGCCCTTTCCGGCTGCGCGGCACCGCACATGAAGATGTCCGCCGCGGCGAAGCCGCATTCCGGCCAGGTATGGATGGTGATATGGGATTCCGCCAGCAGGACCACGCCGGTGACGCCCTGCCCGGTCCCGAAGGTATGAAAGTGGCTGTAGATGATGGATGCGCCGGCGGCAAGGGCGCTTTGCCTGAGCAGGTGTTCCAGCGCCGCCGGATCGGTAAGCATGTCGGGCGCGATGCCGTGCAGATCGGCAATCAGGTGGATGCCGGACGAATGATGCACGGGACTCATTTGTGCCACCCGCCGCCCCATGAACCACCCGTCGATCCGGAACTGGAACTCCACGAGCTGCCGCCACCGCCGCCATAGCCGCCCTGCCCCGGCACCAGCAGCTTGCTCCAGCTCATCACGGTGCATATCAGCATCACCACCAGCGAATAGACGATAAATTTTCCGCGCATCAGGAGTCCTCGCCCATCCAGCTCAATACCATTGCGGGCAGGTAGATGGCCGCCGCGGCAAACAGGAAATACGTCCAGGCACCTTCGGAGCCGGCCAGCAGCGGCCCGATATTCAATGCCGCCAGGCCATAAATCAGATACTCGGCGATCTTGCGGATCGGGGTCTTCTGCGGCAGCCGGTCGGCCTGGATCGCCGTGCCGAACCAGGCGCGAAGCTGGTCCGACGGCACCGGCGCGGATAACGACCAGCTCAGTTCGTCATTGGTCAGTTCGGCCGCCAGTGATTTCTTGCCGAACGCGAATTCGATCACCCGCGCGGTATCGCCGGCATGCACCTTCCAGTTGAAGGCCCCGGCGGCAAACACCACGGTGGCGATGTAGTCGTACTCCTTGCGGAAGGTCTGCGCGCCCAGCCTGACGGTGTCGCCGCCGTTCCACGCCGGCCAATCATCCGGCGCCTTGGCGCTGAACCAGCCGTCGCCGGTTTCCACCAGCCACAGGAAACCGCCGCGCGGGCTGTACAACAGATATTCGGTCCAGACTTCACCATCCTCGTCCTTGCGCCGCATGACGCCGATCGCTTCATAGGCGGAGCCGCCGATGGTGGCCTTCGCGCCGAGCTGCAGGGTGGTATCCGCCTTTTGCATGCGGTGCGCGGCATCGAGCACCTGCGCCACCCTGGCGGTGGTATCGACCTGCGCCCGGCAGCTGGGGCAGACGATCTGGCGCGTGAGGCCCGGCACGAAGCGCACGCTGCTGCCGCAGGACGGGCAGTCGAGCGGCTGCACCTTGCCCTTGACCTTGCCGGCGCTGTCGCGGATGGTGTCGTCATCGCGCAGAAGCTGGCATTTCAGCTCGGCCAGCGTGACCGCCTGTCCGACATAGACGGCGGGCGGGTCGCCGTCGGAATAATCGAGCGTCAGGAAACCGCGGCCGTTGCGGAAGTCGGCGACCTTCGCCTGCCAGCCGGGCCCGACCCGGAACGGCAGCTCGCCCTGGCCGCCGGTGCATTGCGCAATCCGGGTTTCGGCCGTCAGCCAATGCTGCCCGAGGAGGGCATAGGTGTTGCCGGGATTGATGTCCTGGAACGCGGGCAGCGGACCGTCGGTCTGCTTGGAGAAGGTCAGCGTAAACAGGCCCGAGCCGTCGGACAGCCAGGCGTCGCGCCCGTCGGCGAACAGCACATACCATTCATTCCACAATCCGGCTTCGTAGCGCAGCTGGATGCGTCCGACCACGGTGAATTCCTGGTTGCCGAAACGGCCCGAGGTGCCGATCTGGATGGGCGAATAGTCATCCAGCACATCGGCCATGCGGCCGAGGTCCTTGACCGTGTCGGCATCCTTCAGGACCGTGGTCTTGCAGTATTCGCATACCGCCATGACCGAGGCGGGCGACTGGAACTGCACCGGCGCGCCGCAGCTCGGGCAGGAGACTTTCTGCATACGCGATGCTTTCTTATCCGATCAGCTTTTGCAGCACTTTCGCCTTCGCATCGTCGTAATCGCTTTGCGAGATCAGGCCCTTGTCGAGCAGGGCCTTGAGCTGTTCAAGCCGCGCCGCCGGCGATTCCTGCGCGGGCTGTACGGGTTGCGTCGGCTGTGCCGCCGGCTGTCCGGCCATCCCGGGCATCATCCCTTGCGCCATGACCTGGCCGACCGCCATGCCGGCCGATAGCCCGGCGCCGATGCCGGCGATGCCGCCCTCGTTCTGCGCCGCCAGCGGGATGGCTTCGGCCGTCTGGAAACGGGTGAAGCCGGCCATCTTGTCGGCTGACAGTCCGCCCTTCATGCCGGCGCCGATGCGGGCGTCGAGCGCCTGCTGCAGTTCGTCCGGCAGGCTCAATGTGCCGACGTTGAATTCATCCAGCGCAAGGCCATAGCGTTCGAAGGCCGCGCCGAGGCCGCCCTTGATCTGTTGCGCCATCAGCGCCTGGTTGCCCGCCATGTCGAGGAAGGGAATGTTGGATGCGCCGAGCGATGAGGCCATGGACGACAGCATGATGCCCTGCAACTGGCCTTCGACCTCGTCGCGGGTGTAGACGGCGCGCGTGCCGCTCAGCTCGGTGAAGAATTTCCTCGGGTCGGCGACGCGGTAGGAAAACAGGCCGAAGGCCCGTACCCGGATCGCGTCGAAATCCTTGTCGCGGAAAGTGATCGGCTGGGGCGTGCCCCATTTGCGCCCCGTCTGGACGCGGGTGCTGAAGAAGTAGACATCGGCCTTGAAGGGCGACTCGAACAGCTTGTCCCAGTTTTTCAGGTTGGTCAGCAGCGGCAGGGTGCGGGTGGTCAGCGTGTAATTGCCGGGGCCGAAGACATCGGCCATCTTGCCTTCGCTGACGAAGACCGCCACCTGGGAGTCGCGCACGGTGAGCGCGGCGCCGTTCTGGATCTCGAAATCTTCCATCGGATAGCGCCAGGCAAGCACGCCTTCGGTGTCTTCGTTCCACTGGATGACGTCGATAAACTGCTTCTTGATGAAATCGAAAATGCCCATGATGCGAACTCCTTGTCAGGAAATGCAGGCGGCGTTGATGGCGCCGACGGACAGCGAGACGGCGCCGAGGATGCCGCCGAACGCCACGTTGTTGGATTCGATATGTTCCTTCGACATCGACATCAGCCGCGTCGTCACGAGATAAGTGAGCAGTTGCACCACCAGCGCGCCGCTTGCCCATGCAACGAAGGGAATGATGGTGGAAGTATGCAGGATGCAGGAAGCGATGGTGAGCGAGAAGCCGATCACCGCGCCGGAAAGCGACAGGGCCGCGGCGGTGTTTCCCTGCCGGATCAGCAGCACTTCGTTGTACGGCGTGATGCGGGTGTAAATGACGAAGAACACCAGCAGCAGCACGGCGGCCAGCAGCAGGAAGACGAGGTAGTTGGCGATGGCGGGCAAGGTTGGTCGCTCCGTTGGGTTGGTCAGGCAGTTGTTGGAACTTGTTTATGCAACAGGATTGTCGTCCTACGCGGGCTGCCGCCACCGCGAATAACTCATTGGCAGTGGATGCTCAATCATGGCATGGTTTGCAGCATCGCCCCGCAAGGTCCCCTCCTCCTGCAAGGGGGAAGGAGCCCTGCAATGTAGCTTGATAGCCAGCCAGTCCCTTCGCAGGAACGAAAACCTATCAATACAGCAACTCAAATCCGGCAAGTCGTCGCAATATACTAACGCCGAAACTTCCCTGTCCAGCGCTTTCGTGGTTTTATACGGGGCCGGCCGGCAACAGGCCGCCATCCGCAACAGACCGAACCGCCAGCGCCGCATGTCCAAACACATCCTCATCCTCTCCGTCTTCATCGTCGCCTCCTGCGGCCTGGCGTATGAACTCATTGCCAGCGCCCTGTCGAGCTATCTGCTCGGCGATTCGATCTTCCAGTTTTCCACCATCATCGGCTGCTACCTGTTTGCCATGGGCGTCGGCGCTCACCTGTCGAAATACGTAAAGGACGAGGATGTGCTGGCGCGGTTCGTCGATATCGAACTTGCCGTCGGCCTGGTCGGCGGCATGTCGGCGGCGCTGCTGTTCCTGACCTTTTCCTGGATGGGCGCGCCGTTCCGCACCATGCTGTACCTGCTGGTATTCCTGGTCGGCGCCTTCGTCGGCATGGAAGTGCCGCTCGTAATGCGGGCGTTGAACGCCCGGCAGACCGGCTTCAGCGAACTGGTCAGCAAGGTGCTGACCTTCGATTACCTCGGTGCGCTGGCGGTATCGATGCTGTTCCCGCTGGTGCTGGCCCCTCATCTCGGCCTGGTGCGCACCGGCTTCCTGTTCGGCATGTTCAATGTCGGCGTGGCGCTGTGGAGCATCCATAACTTTCGCCAGGAGCTTCCCGATGTGGGCGGCCGCGTGCTGCGGGCGAGCCTGGTGATGTTTTCGCTGATGATGGGCTTCGCCACGTCGGACCGCCTGGTGCAGTGGGGAGAGAACGGCCTGTTCGGCGACGATGTCATCTACTCTACGTCGACGCCCTACCAGCGCCTCGTCATCACGAAGTGGAAGGATGATCTGCGACTGTACATCAACGGCAACCTGCAGTTTTCATCGCGCGATGAATACCGCTATCACGAAGCGCTGGTCCATCCGGCGATGGAGACGCTGCCATGGGCCCGCTCGGTGCTGATCCTCGGCGGCGGCGACGGGCTGGCGTTGCGGGAAGTGCTGCGCTATCCGCATGTCGAGCATGTGACGCTGGTCGATCTCGACCCGGCGATGACCAATGCGTTCCGCGACCGCGATGAACTGGTCCAGCTGAATCGGGGTGCGTTGCGTGACCCGCGCGTGACGGTCGTCAATGCCGACGCCGCGATCTGGCTGCAGCAGACCGACCGGATGTTCGACGCGGCCATCGTCGATTTTCCCGATCCGTCCAGCTTCGCGCTCGGCAAGCTCTATTCGGTGCCCTTCTACGGCATGCTGAAAAGGCATGTCTCGGAGAACGGCCTGATCGTGGTGCAGTCGACCTCGCCGTTTTTCGCGCCGCATGCCTATTGGACCATCGATGCGACGCTGCGCGAAGCCGGCCTGCATACCGCGCCGTATCACCTGTATGTGCCGTCGTTCGGCGAGTGGGGCTTCGTGCTGGCCTCGCCGCGCAAGACCTTTTCGCCGCCATCGCAATACCGGCTGCCGTTGCGCTACCTGAACGCGGAAACGACCCGCGAGATGTTCCGGTTTCCGCCCGACATGCCGCGTCTCGACATGACGCCGAACCGCCTGAATACCCAGTCGCTGGTGAACGAGTTTGAAAAGGACTGGCGCGAGGTCATCCGCTGATGGACCGGCGATCCTTCCTGCTATGGGCCGGCGCGGGCACGGCCGCGGTGGGTGCGGGCAGCGCAGCCGCGTACTGGCGCTGGCAGGAAATCGTGCCGGTGGTTCACACGCCGGGGCGAGCAGACGGCCATTTTCTGCGCGACCGCCGTGCGCTGCCGCCGCCGTCCGCCGAAATGCGAACCGACATCGCCATCCTCGGCTCCGGCATCGCCGGATTGACCGCCGCCTGGAAGCTGCGCAAGGAAGGGCAGCGCGATATCGTGGTGGTGGATGGGCCGCAGCCCTACGGCAACGCCGCCGCCGGACGCTATGGCGATCTCGCGTATCCCACCGGCGCGCATTATCTGCCGCTGCCCGCGCCGGAGATGTTTCATGTGCGGGAGCTGCTGCATGACTTGCGCATCCTGCTGCGCAATCCGACGGCGCGGCGCCCTTACTACGATGAACGTTTCATTCTGCATGCGCCCGAGGAGCGGTTGCTGTTCAATGGCCGCTGGCAGGAGGGACTGCTGCCGAAGGAAGGTGTGCCGCGGTGGGAACTCGACGAGCATGCGCGTTTCTTCACGGCGATGGAAGGCTTCAGGTCGACCTCCGGCACGGACGGCAAGCCGATGTTCGCTTTCCCGGTGACGCAATCCTCCGACGATGCGCACTGGCGGGAGCTCGACCGCATCAGCCTCAAAACCTGGCTGGAGCAACATGGTTACCGCTCGCCGACGCTGCATTGGTATCTCGACTATTGCTGCCGCGACGAATACGGCACGGCATATGGCGAAGTGTCTGCATGGGCCGGGCTGCATTACTTCTGCGGTCGTGGCGGCGAGGCGGAAAACGCCTCCGAGGGCGCCTTCCTCACCTGGCCGGGCGGCCTCGATCCGATCGCCGCCGGGCTGGACCGGGCCGCCGGCAACCGCCGCATGACGGGCACGGTGATGTCGGTCGACGTGAAGCCGGGCGGCGTCGAGGCACTGTGCCTGGACTTGTCAGGCGCGCAGCCGCGCAGCTACGTCGTCAGGGCGAGGAAGGCGATCTGCGCGATGCCGCTGTTCGTCGCGGCGCGGGTGGTGCCGTCGATCGGCGACGTCGGCTTCGATGCACGTGGACACATGCCTGCCTATGCGCCTTGGTTGGTCGCCAACTTCCTGATGAAGCGCTTTCCGGACGAGTTGCCGGAGGCGCCGCTGTCCTGGGATAACGTGGTGTACGGCGGACGGGGACTGGGTTATGTCGTGTCCACCCACCAGGACATCCGTGTCACGCCGCCTCGCCAGACGGTATTCAGCGCCTATGTGGCGCTGGCGGACCGGTCGCCGCAGGAGGCTCGCCGCTGGCTCGACAGCGCACCTCCCGGGGAATTGCTGGACCTGGCCGGCGCCGACCTGCGCGCCGCTTACGGCAGGCGCTTTGCATCAAATGTGGAAAGGGCCGACATCACCCTGCGCGCGCATGCGATGGCCTCGCCGCGCATCGGTTTCCGCGACAACTGCGGCGTGCGCGCCTTGCGGGAAGCGGACGGCCCCATCCTGTTTGCCCACGCGGATCTCTCCGGCTTCTCGGTGTTCGAGGAGGCGGCGTGGTGGGGGTATCAGGCAGCGTTGAAGGCATTGAAATGATGATGTTCTCGCTGCATTACACCGCCCTGAGGGATACCAAGTCTCGGTTTTGATGTGACGGCTGTGTGCCGCCAAGGCCTTCCGCTGTTCGATTCACCGTTCCAAAAATTGCCGTTGTTATGGCGACAATTTGGTTGCCGCAGCCATGGTCGGCCGTTACTATGGCTGCCGTTCATCAACATTTCCCTTCTTCAAGACAGGTTCCACGCATGAATTGGCTGGCGCAATTGAGACGCATGTTGAGCACGCACCGGCGCTGGGCAGCCCCGACGCTTGGGCTTGCCGTCGGTGCTATCGTGCTGTCTGCTCCAAAGCTGCCTTATTGGACGACCGTGCTGATGGGCTCCTGCGTCGGCGGACTGATCTGGTTTCTCGCGGTCAGGCCGGCGCGCAAGACCGATCGTGCGCTGCATGAGTCGGAACTCAAGTTCCGCGCCTTCGTCGAGCAATCGCTGGTCGGCCTGTACATGGTGCAGGAAGGCAAAATCGTCTATGCCAACAAGAAGAGCGCCCAATTGCTCGGCTATGACGACCCGGAAGAATTGATCGGCACGCCCGTCGACAGCCATACCGCGCCGGAAGATCTGCACATGCTGCGTGAGAATCACCGCCGCCGCCTGTCCGGCGAAGTGCCGAGCATCCGCTACACCTACCGCGCGCTGCGGCGCGACGGCAGCCGCATCTGGGCCGAAGTGCATGGCGGACTGTGCGACTACGACGGACGGCCGGCGATCATGGGCGTGGCGCTCGACGTCACGCAGCGGGTGGCGTTCGAGCAGCAGTCGCGGCTGGCCAACCGGGTATTCGAGTCGGCCAGCGAAGGCATCGTGATCACCGATGCCGATTGCCGCATCGAAGCGGTCAATCCGGCGTTCACCCGCATCACCGGCTACGATGCATCGCAGGCGGTCGGTAAGCTGTCGCGCATGATGACCGGCGAAGGCGCGCAGTCCGAAATCAACCGCGAGATGCTGGAACACCTGGCGCGCGACGGCCACTGGCAGGGCGAGATGCGCGACCGCCGCAAGAACGGCGACTGGTATCCGGCATGGCTGTCGATCTCCATCGTGCGCGATGCCGATCGCAACATCACCAACTATGTCGGCGTATTCACCGACAACACCCGCCGCAAGGAAGACGAACTGCGGCTGCAATTCCTCGCCAGCCACGACAGCCTGACCGGCATGCTCAACCGCAGCGCGCTGATGCGCACCTTCGAGAAGGAGATCGAGCGCGCGCGGGACGAGGGCCGGCAGCTCGCCCTGCTGTTCATCGACCTCGACCGATTCAAGGCGGTCAACGACACGCTCGGCCATGCGGCCGGCGACCGTCTGCTGGTCGCGGTGGCGGAACGCATGCGGCGCCAGATCAAGACGCAGGACGTGATGGCGCGGCTCGGCGGCGACGAGTTCACGCTGCTGCTGGACGACTCCGGCTCGTCGGGGGCTGCCGCCAAGGTGGCCGACCGCATGATCGCCGGCATCGCGCAGCCTTTCATCATCGACGGCCAGGAAATGTTCGTCACCGCCAGCATCGGCATCGCCTGCTACCCGGCTGACGGCACCGATGCCGCCACGCTGCTCAAGAATGCCGACGTGGCGATGTACCGCGCCAAACAGCGCGGCAAGAATACCTTCCAGTTCTTCACCGCCGACATGAACGTGCGCGCATTCGAGCAGATGCTGCTTGAAAACAGCTTGCGCCGGGCGCTGGAGCGCAGCGAATTCGAACTGCACTACCAGCCGCAGATCGCTACCGCCACCGGTACCGTCGCCGGCGTTGAGGCGCTGCTGCGCTGGCGCCATCCGGAACTCGGCCTGGTCCTGCCGGATGCGTTCGTCACGCTGGCCGAACAGAACGGCCTGATCGTGCCGATCGGCGACTGGGTATTGCGCGAAGCCTGCCGCCAGGGTCGCGCATGGCTGGATGCCGGCCTGCACTTCGGCCGAGTCGCGGTCAACCTGTCGGCGCGCCAGTTCTCGTCCGGCGACCTGCTCGACACCATCCGCGCTGCCCTCGACGACAGCGGCCTGCCGGCCGCGAAGCTGGAACTGGAAATCACCGAAAGCACGATCATGCACAACCCGCCGGAAGCAGTCGTTCTGCTCGACAGCATCCGCGACATGGGCGTAGCGCTGTCGATCGACGACTTCGGCACCGGCTATTCATCGTTGACCAGCCTGAAGCAATACCCGCTCGACAGCCTGAAGATTGACCGCAGTTTCGTGCAGGGCATCCCGCACGACGCGGATGACGTCGCAATCACCGAAGCCATCATCGCGATCGCGCACAAGATGCGGCTGCAGGTGGTGGCGGAAGGCGTGGAGACGCGCGAGCAGGCCAACTTCCTGCGGCTGGCGGGCTGCGATGTGACGCAGGGCTTCCTGGTGGGGAGGCCGATGCCGGCGAACGAGGTAGTGGCGCATTTCACTGTCCAGCGCAGGGACGAGCGGCGGCGGGTGTTGCAGTCAGTGAGGCCGTCGTTGCGGTGAGGAGCAGCGCGGGATTGGTTCCTTCTCCATCATCGGAGAACGTGTCGATGATGTTTGACGCAAGCGATATACGTCGCTTATGTCATGACAAGTTGATGCTCAACCTTGTCGTTTCCGTGATGGGTATTGCAGGACATTCGGACAGCATGCTGTCCGTCTGCAAAACGATACCGGCTTGCAAACCGGTACGCGCGCTGCAAGGGGGAATCCAGAGCAACGGAGTTTCTCCGGTAACGCAACGCTGACGGTTCTCCGAAGAGAATAGCCGGGAGCGGCCCGGCAGCCGCTCACTTTTCTTGTCTCGCCAAGAAAAGTAAGCAAAAGAAGGCGCCCCCGTTATCGCCGCCCCTTCGGGGTGCCCAAAAATGCCACGATCAAAACGGGAAGTGAAACAAACTCGCCTGCGGCTCAGACAGGTTTCACTTCTCTTTCCGTTTTGACCGCGTCACTTTTGGCGTCGCTAAAAGGGGTGAACGACCACCCCCATCCCCACCTCGGCCCTCCCCTTGAAGGGGAGGGATTCACCCTGTTCTTTACCTTGCAAACGCATGAAGAAACAGTTAATTGCGCTAATGGCCTTAGCAAGATAAAGGACATCCTGGTTCCCTCCCCTTCAAGGGGAGGGTTAGGGTGGGGATGGGTTGCGCAGTTCTCCCCTGCTGGCGACGCCAAAAGCAGGCGTGTTGAAACGGATAAAGAAGCGAAATCTGTCTGAGCCGCAGGCGAGTTTATTTCGCTTCCCGTTTCAGCACGCCTGCTTTTGGGAACCTGCGAAGCAGGCGTCGACTGGGGGTCGCCTTTCTTTGCTTCCTTTCTTTGGCGAAGCAAAGAAAGGAAGTGGCCCGCCGGGGCCAGTCCCGTCAAGTCTCTTCGGAGAACCAGAAGCGTCGTATCACCGGAG
>NZ_DASZBA010000055.1:0-5746 GCF_035944575.1 Noviherbaspirillum sp. | reverse complement strand
CGATGCAGAAATTCGAGACTCTCGCCAGCCCCGCAGGAGAAGCCATGATCGACGTCTATTCCACCGCCACGCCCAACGGGCACAAGGTCCATATCATGCTGGAGGAATGCGGCCTGCCCTACCGCGTTCATCACATCGATATCGGCGCTGGCGACCAGTTCAAGCCCGACTTCCTCGCCATTTCCCCCAACAACAAGATTCCGGCGATCGTCGATGCGGAAGGTCCCGACGGCAAACCGATCTCCTTGTTCGAGTCGGGCGCGATCCTGGTTTATCTCGCAAGCAAGGTCGGCAAATTTCTCGGCAACACCGATCGCGAAAAATTCGCCACCCTGCAATGGCTGATGTTCCAGATGGGCGGCGTGGGTCCGATGCTTGGCCAGGCACATCATTTCCGCATTTATGCCCCGGAGAAGATCGACTATGCGATCAATCGTTACACCAATGAGGCAAAACGTTTGTACGGCGTGATCGACAAGCAGGTGAAGAAATCCGGCTACCTCGCCGGCGAGGAATACACGATTGCCGATATAGCGACCTTCCCATGGCTGCGTTCATGGAAAAACCAGGGGATCGATTGGGCAGAGTTCCCGGACGCGAAGCGCTGGTTTGACGAGATCAGCGAGCGGCCGGGCGTTCAGCGTGGGGTGGAGGTCCTGGCGAATCTGCGCAAGCCGCTGCTCGACGACAAATCAAGAGAAACCCTGTTCGGCGGAACCCAGTACGCCAGGCGCTGAACAGGAGACGCGGATAGAAAAACGGCGGCTGAAACATCAGCCGCCGTTTTTACAGTGATGCTTCAGGTGTACCGGCGTGATACCGATTCGGCGACGCAGACCGGCTTATCGCCGCCCTCGCGCTCCATCGTTACCTGCCATGTCATCTGCGCGCCGCCGGGGATGTCTTCCACCGACAGCAAGGTCATGCGCCCCCTGACCTTGCTGCCGACCGGAACCGGTGCCGGGAAGCGCACCTTGTTCACGCCGTAATTGACGCCCATCTTCACGTCGCTCATGCGGATCGCGCTTGCCATCAGCATCGGCAACAGCGACAGGGTAAGAAAGCCATGGGCGATGGTGCCGCCGTACGGCGATTCCTTGCGGCTGCGCTCCACGTCGAGATGTATCCACTGATGGTCGCCGGTCGCGTCGGCAAACATCTGCACACGCTCCTGCGTAATTTCCACCCAATCCGATACAGCGACTTCCTGGCCGATCAGGCCCTTGAGTTCTGCTAGGGATGCGATTTCGCGCATGCTGTCTCCAATGTGATTGCTGCTGTTTTTTCCATCTATCCGAAGATAACCGGAACGTCGGTCAGGCCGGTGGGCGGCGCTTGAACAGGCCCATCCCCTTGACCGTCGCGACCAGTTCGCCGTGCTGGTTCTTTGCCTGCCACAGATTGACGACCACGCCGCGATCCGGCTTGCTGGCGGACGGACGCGTCTCCATCGCGGTAGTGGTGACGGTGAGCGTATCGCCGCCACGCACCGGCTTGAGCCAGCGCACCTCGTCGACACCCGGCGACCCCATGCTGGCGGCTTCACGCAGAAAGCCGTCCACCATCATCCGCATCATCATGCTGCAGGTATGCCAGCCGCTGGCGATGATGCCGCCGTAGATGGAATTGGCGGCGGCATCCTTATCGACATGGAACGGTTGCGGGTCGAACTTCGTTGCGAAGTCGATGATCTCTTCCTCGCTGACCGTGCGCGTTCCGATGTCGATCGTCCTGCCGACCACGAAGTCTTCGAAGTACCACTTCAGTTGAGACATTCACAGTCCTTTCGATGAGTGAGCCTTCAGGCAGCTTTCCTGAATCCCGGCTGTGCGGCGAAGCGCGCCAGATGGTAATCAGTATCGCCCAGCGTTAGCTCGATCATCGTCAAGCGCTTGAAGTGATGCGCAGCCTGCACTTCATTGGTCACGCCCATACCGCCATGCAGTTGCACAGCCTGCTGGCCGACGAACTTCAGTGCCTGCCCGATCCGTGCCTTGGCGGCGGAAACGGTACGCCGGCGCTCCTCGGCGTCGGCGGAGCTGACCTTGACCGCAGCAAGTGTTGCCATCGAGCGTGCCTGCTCAAGCTGCATGAACATTTCCGCCATGCGGTGCTGCAGGGCCTGGAATTTGCCGATCGGTACGCCGAACTGCTGGCGGGTTTTCAGATATTCGAGCGTCGCCTCGTTCAGCGCTTCCATCGCGCCGACCGCTTCTGCGCAGAGCAGCGTGGCGCCGTAATCGGCAGCCGCATCGAGCACATCCCAGCCGGCGCCTTCCTTGCCGAGCAAAGCGGATGCCGGCAATTCGACGTTTTCCAGCGTGATGTCGGCAGCACGATGACCATCCAGCGTCCGGTACTCGCGCCGGCTCACGCCAGTCGCATCGGCAGGCACGACGAACAGGGAAATGCCGCTCGTGTCGCGCTGACCGCCGCTGCTGCGAGCCGACACGATCAGTTGATTGGCCTGAGCACCGTGCAGCACCACCGTTTTGCTGCCATTCAGCACGTAGCTGCCGCCATTTGCCTTGGCCGTCGTAGCGATGTCGAACAATTCATAGCGCGACTGCTTCTCGCCGAGCGCGCAAGCGAGCTTCAGTTCGCCGCCCGCAACCTGTTCGAGGAGCGATTCCTGTCCGCCGGCAAGCTTGAGGAATTGTGCACCGAGTGCAGTAGCGAAATACGGCTCGATCACAAGACCGCGGCCGATTTCATGCATCACGACCATCATGTCAACAGCGGATCCATTAAAACCGCCCTGCTCTTCAGGCACCGGCAGGGCTGTCATGCCGAGCTCGGTCAATGTTGCCCATGCCTGATCGGACACGCCCTGCTCCGACTGGATGATCTTGTTGCGATGCTCGAAGGTGTAGTCCTTTTCGATCCAGCGGCGGAGTGCGTCGGAGAACTGTTGCTGCTCTGGGGTAAAGTTAAAGTGCATCGTTGTCTCCTCACAGGCCCAGGATCATCTGGGTAATGATGTTTTTCTGGATTTCATTCGAACCGCCGTAGATCGAGGTCTTGCGGAAGTTGAAGTAATAACCGGCCAGCGGCGCCGCATCGTCGTCGCCCGCAATGCTATGCTCGCGCTCGCCTTCCAGGTAGTTCGGATCGAACGGCATCGCGTACGGACCGACGGCTTCCACCATCAATTCCGTCAGCATCTGCTGCACCTCGGTGCCCTTCACTTTCAGCAACGACGCCTCCGGTCCCGGACCGCGCTTTCCGCCTTCTTTATAGAGGACGCGCAGCACCGTCATTTCGAGCGCCATGATTTCGATTTCCAGGCTCGCGACCTTGGCGGAGAACACCGGATCTTCCATCAGTGATTTGCCGTTCTTGCTCTGCTTTTCGGCGAGACGCTTCAGGAACAGCAGTTCGCGCTTCGCGCGGCCGACCGCGGCGATGTTGGTACGCTCATGGCCGAGCAGGTATTTGGCGTAGGTCCAGCCCTTGTTTTCTTCACCGATCAGATTTTCAACCGGCACCTTGACGTTGTCGAAGAAGACTTCGTTCACCTCATGCTCCTCGTCGAGCATGATGATCGGGCGCACGGTAATGCCGGGCGTCTTCATATCGATCAGAAGGAAGGAAATACCTTCCTGCTTGCGCGCGGCGGGATCGGTGCGCACCAGGCAGAAAATCATGTCGGCATGCTGCGCCAGCGTGGTCCAGGTTTTCTGGCCGTTGACGATGTAGTGATCGCCCTGGCGCTCGGCGCGGGTCTTCAGCGATGCGAGGTCGGAACCGGAGCCGGGCTCGGAATAGCCCTGGCACCACCAGTCGTCGCAATTCAGAATGCGGGGAAGGTAATACTGCTTCTGCGCTTCGTTACCGAAGGCCATGATGACGGGTGCCACCATGTTGACGCCGAAAGGGAGAATGGAAGGTGTGCCGGCACTGGCGCACTCTTCTTCCCAGATATGGCGCTGCACCGGCGTCCAGCCTGTGCCGCCATATTCGACCGGCCAGCCGGTGCCGACCCAGCCCTGTTTGGCAACGATCTTGTGCCAGCGGACGAAGTCTTCGCGGGACAGCCGAATGTGATTGAGAACCTTATGCTGCAGGTCTTTGGGCAGATTCGCATCCAGGAAGGCGCGAACAGTGTCGCGGAAGGCCAAATCTTCCGCCGTGTAATTCAAATCCATGCTGTCTCCTCGTTTAATCCCAGCCAAAAAGCACGACCGTTCTAAAGCGATTATACAGTGGATTTTAATATTTTTGACACTGAATTCCGCGCGATTTGGCAGCGCTTCAAGTCATTGGTTTGAGATCGAAATCTACTGCCGGTTCGCGCCGGATGCGCTGTTTTGCAAACCGGGTCAAGCCGTTCCGGACTTCGCTTCGGGCTGGCAGGAAGAAGCTGGCGAAGATTGACGCTCCTGTTGAGAGACTTTGTTTGTACGGGTTTCGGTAAAGGCGGTCAGCTTTTCGACGTTGACTCGCATTTCCGCCATCTGCTCGGCCTTCGCAAGCCGGACCAGGTTGCGCAGCGTTTCGCGGTACATATGACGCTCACGCGCTGTTGCGCCTTGGCCGCAGACAGCATCCACCATGTTGTTAATGACTTCGTCCGTATTCAACTCGTTTCTCATCATCTGCGCACCAAGTTCGTTGAGGAAATTTTCTTAAACGCAAGTATGCCGGGTCTTGCAAGCAATAATTTGAGAAGTATCAATTTTTTTGCAGGAAAGGATGAGCTTTGTAGGAATTTTCCTCATGAATTTTTGTCATCAAAATCTTTTCGCAGGTACAAAAAAAAACCGCACAGTTCACACTGTGCGGATAAGTACTTCCTGGGAGGCCTTAAGGGACCGATTTCAGTCTAGGCCAGAGGTGATTGGGGACATTGCGTTTGCGCAATAGTTGTTTGAAATAACTGCCGCAGCAAGGCTATTCTTATTTATCCATTAACCACGAACATTTGACAGCGGAAAAAGGAAGTCTTTAGCGCCGTTTGCAAGCCAGCTCGTCATCATGCATTCACCAGTCTTTGCAAGGCAAGATGCTGCATGTCGTGTGGCAGGAATTCGCCAATGTCGCGGCGCTTGCGCCGGCGGGGATGTTCGATTTCGTCCATGCGCAAGGCTTTAGCCGCCTTCCACAAGGCGACATCTTCCGCATAGGGACGCAGCGACGAGGTCTTTTCCCATGTTACTTTCTGATGGGAGTGAAAATCCCATTGCACCGGCGTCACCCCTTCCAGCACCCCCTGTTCGCGCAGCTTCAGGGCAAGGGTCATTACCTCGCCGGGGTGCGGGTTATCAGTCGGGAAATAGATGGAATTTGCCCAAGCCCTGATATCGCAGAAGTCCAGGACCTTGCCTGCCAGCGGCTTTTCCCAGAGGTCGGGATATGCCGACTGATTCAGCCAACGGCCTGCTCCTACCAGGGTACCTACCTTTAACATGGCAGCCTCCGCGAAAACAAAACGAATTACCGGTCGCCGATGACAGGAATTCCGCAGAAATTCCGACCCGACATTTATTACTGTGTTTTTATACAGTTAAACGATTCTAGCCAATCTGCATGCCGGTTTCAACCTGCACAGTCAAATTTCTTTACGTCAATTGCGTAGGTGAAAGAGCGGAAGTTTGCTAGGCTTTTATCTATCGTCTACCCGTTCAAATAGCAAAGAGGAATCCAATGGCGCGGTATGGTTTTCGCATTGTCAATGTATTCGCCGAATCGACGTTCGGCGGCAATCCGCTTTGCGTCTTCGAAGACGGTCGCGGCATTACCGATG
>NZ_DASZBA010000054.1:0-20797 GCF_035944575.1 Noviherbaspirillum sp. | reverse complement strand
TCCTGGCTCAAACATAACTTGATAAATTTCTCTGCGAATCTAATCATGGTTTCGCATCCTTGCATTTAAGCGATTTGAGGTCGACCGTTTTTCCAGCTTCCCCCTTATGTTTTCCCATTCGGTCACCGAATTCATCCAAATCAAACGTATGATGAAGTGCATTGCCCTTTTGCTCAAATTGTTTAAACGCGCTTCCCCCGTGTCCCGTCTGGTAGACTGAGTACCAAGCGCCGTCTTTGGGTCTCGGAAATACTTTGCATTTCCTACACCAGGTACATGCCCCTCACAAGCTTTGTCCTTAGCGGTGCACTGCTAATCTTTAATATTCAATCCGTACGGACCAACGGCATCAACAATCTTTGAATTGCAAATATCGAATGCTGAGTCCGGCTCACGCCCGGCCAATGTGACAAAGAGATCATGTAAAAATTGCTGTTTGTTTTCTACTTCATCCAGTGGGATTTCTTGAGGCAAGATGTAACGCCAATATTTAGATATATTCTTTGTCGCCCAAATATATTCCAAGGCATCGAGTGTCTTTTTTTTGCTCACCGGACCAAATTTTTGGAACTCATTCCGCATTTCTTGATAAATGTGATTCCTTGATGCTTTCTCATTGATGAAAAAGAAATCTAATTCATCATCTGTCCTCGACAGAAGGAAGTGATGAAGTTGATGTATGTAGTTAAAGTTAATTTCTATCATTGTCTATAGTTGTGGGTATGCTGTAATGATGTTTGCATTACGTCTAACGACCGTCACTCTTGATGTAATTTGAGGGCATCCGCCTCCAGCACGATATCCCTCACCTACAACTCTTCCCATATCAAAAGTTGCAGTATCTGTTCCATTTGCATCCATGATTTTGGTACCACGCTGTATTGCATCGAGTTGATCTACATTAGTTAAAAATCTTGTTGAATCTACTGGGCGTGGCCTTCTTGGGCAAGGGTTGTCTGGTGGGATTCCAGTCAAAGATCGATGTTCCTGCTGCAGCATCGTTGTGCCAGTGCCATGACGTGAGTAAGCATGACCACCGCCTCTTGCATCAATGTTTTGCAATATGCCACCTGCTCTCCGATTAGCCCTGTTTCCTGCAAGACCTAAAGGATCGATCCATGCGGTCGAATTAGACACGTACTGATAAAGGTTATCGCCACCAGTAAGTCCAATTGGGTCTTGCGTTAGATACCGCGCTGTATCCGGATCGTAGTAACGATGCCGATTGTAGTAGAGGCCTGTTTCTTCATCCTCATACTGCCCTTGGAACCGCAGCGGCTGACGCACCTCTGCCTTGTCCAGCCTGTCGACCCGTCCCCATGCCTTGTACCGCGCCAGCCATACCACCTTGCCATCGCTGCTGACGACTTCCTGCGGCGTGCCGAGATGGTCGGTGTTGATGCAGTAGATGCGGTCACTTTGCGCTTGCTCCTCCAGCCGCTTGAACGCCTGCTGCCGTTCTTCTTCATCACGCTCGTTGATCGTTTTGACCGCCTGCTCGTATGCCGCCGCATCGGTGACCTTCAGCCACTTCAGGTTCTCGGCTTCCTGCTCCTTCTGCGCTTCATGCTGCTCGTATTCAGCCTGCTTCTTCGCCGCCTCTTCCGGCGCGTAGAAACTGTCCGGCGTATTGCTATGCACCTGCGCCAGCGGCACGAAGCTGTCGGGCTCGTACAGGTACGTCACCGTATTGTCCTGCTGCACCTCCTGCACCAGCGTATCGCCATCCCAGACGAAGAAGGTCACTTCCTCGCTCACCTTTTCCATCCTGCCCGATCCGCCATAGGTGCCAGTGGCCTTGGCCTGCTTCATCGTACTGACCATCTTGGCAATGCGCCTGCCAAACGCATCGTAGCGATATTCCGCTTCAACCGTCGTGTCGCCCTGCGGCCTGACCGCTTTCACCAGGCGGTTCTCGCCATCGTAATGCAGGGTCAGCGCATACGGCTGTTCGCCATCTTTGCCCTTGACGATCTTGCGCACCGTGTTGCCTTGTTCATCATGATCGAACGTCATGCCGAGATACTGCTTCAACAGGTTGTGCGTCACCGGTGCCAGCTTTGGGCGCTTGACCGTATCCGGATGCGGCTGTTCGGTCAGATACTCCAATCCCTCTTGCCACTCCTTGTGGTCAATGCCTGCCGTGTTGGCTCTTGTGCTCTTTTGCGGTGAACCGTCGGTGAGGTTGCCGGCCGGGTCGAAGGTAAAGGTTTCGGTCAGCCCTGGCTGCGCCGACTTAAGAAGTTGCCCGAGCGGATCGTATTCATAGCTGATCCTGTCGCGATGGCTGTCGTCGATCTTTGTCAGGTTGCCGGCTGCGTCATAGCTGAAGTTCCGTGCCGACAATAGCGCGCCGGCACGATCGAGCTTCATGCTCTTTAACCTTGACAGCGGATCATAGCTGCGCGCCTGCATCATCGCCTTGCCGCCTAACTGCCGCACCCGCTCCCGGTGCAGCTCATCCCGCTCCAGATCCACCAGCGGATTGCCATTCCACAGCGTGCCGATCCAGTGACCGCTGCCGTAGCGCTGCGTGGTGACTTTGCGTCCGTTGGGCAAGGTTGTTTCGATGCGGTTGCCGAGTTCATCCACCTCGTGCACCAAGGTGAACACCCGCTCCACCGTCCGGTATCCCTTTCCGGTCAGCCGGTCGCCACCATACCGGATCGATACGCGCTGCTCTTCACTGACGAGATGCCCGGCATCGTCGTAGCTGTAGCGGTGCGTCGCATGCGGCGCCGTCACCGATTGCAGCCGCCCCAGCACGTCATACCGGTACTGCGTCGTCACCACATGCACCGGATCGTCCCTGCGGCACACCCGCTTGGCAACAAGCCGGCCAAGATCGTCGCGGTCGTACTCGATGCGGATGTTGCCGCTGCGCGACTCGATCAGCTGGCCGCCGTCGTTGTACGCATATTCGGTGACCTTGCCGTCGAAGCCGCTTTCCCGCACCAGCGCGCCCTGGTCGTCATAGCGGAATTCGTACGACTCGCCGTTCTGGTTGGTCAGGCGCACCAGCTGCAGCGCGGCGTTGTAGCGGTAGGCCAGCGTATGGCCGTTGGCATCGGTGCGGCCGGCGAGCTGGCCCTGCGGGGTATAGGTGAAACGGGTGGTGTGGCCGGCGGCATCGGTGATGCGGTCGATGTTGCCAAGGGCATCGTAGCCGTAACGGGTCTGGCTGCCGTCGGCATGCACGGCGGCAATGACCTGGCCGAGGCGGTCGTGCTCGTAGCGGGTGGTGTGGCCGGCGGCGTCGGTGCTGGCGGCAAGGTGGCCGAGCGCGGTGTAGCTGTAGCGGGTGGTCCTGCCGGAGCAGTCGGTGTGGGACACGAGCTGGCCGGCGCCGTTGTAGGCCAGCGCGGTGGTGCCGCCTTTGGCGTCCCGGATGGCGGTGAGCTGGCCGAGGTCGTTGTAGGCATAGGCGCTGGTATGGCCGGCCGGGTCGGTCTGGGCGGTGAGGTTGCCGCAAGCATCGTACCGGCGCAGCCAGACCTTGCCGGCCGGGTCGGTGATCTGCAGCGGACGGTTGGCGCCGTCGTAGGCATAGCGGGTGGTGGCGCCGGCGGCATCGGTGACGGCGATGAGGTTGTCGCGCTCATCGTAGGCATAGCGGGTGGTGCGGCCCTCGGCATCGATTTCGCGCACGAGGTTGCCGCGCCCGTCCCACAGTCGCTGCTCCAGCAGGTGGTGGTCGTCGTCGCGCAGGGTCAGCACCGAGACGATGAGGTTGCGGCAGTTGTACTGGTAGACGGCATGCACGCCCTCGGGGGTGACGACCCCGGTCTCGAAGCGCTCGGGACGGTAGAGGAGGCGGGTGTCTTCGCTGCCGTTGTCGGCGACGGTGCGGATGCAGCGCACCGGGAAGGGCGCCCAATCTGTATCGGCATGCCAGGTGAGGTTATGGCCGAAGCCGTTGTAATCGGTGTAGCGGGTCAGCAGGTGCGGGCCGACGGGGGAGGCATACGCATAGGCGCGGGCCTGGTCCATGGCATCGCGCTGCTCGACGAGGTCGAGTTCGTCAAGGAGTGCATTGCCGGCGGCGTCGAGCGCCGGGCTGTAGCGGTACTGCACATGGGTGTGGCGGCTGCCGTCGGGCAGGAGCTGGACGATGCTGCCGATCTTGCCGGCGAGCTGGGTGCGCCAGGCGGCAGGGTGGGTATGGGCGTCGCTACTGGCGACATGGGCGATGCCGGCTTGCGCGTTGGCGGCATGCAGGTCGGCGAGGTCGCTGACGGCCTTCCTTGTGGCGGGGCTGTCGGCGGCGAAGTGGCCGGCATCGGCCGGCAGGCATTGCAGCCAGAGCTGCGCGCCGTCGGTGATGACCAGCAGCGCATGCGGATCGAGGCTGGCGGCGATCGGCAACGCCTGGAAGCGGCTGCGCGCTTCGGCAACGGGCAGGATGTGCAGCACCGGGCCGGCCAGGGTGTGCTGGGCGCATAGCCCATAGCGGATGGCAGTGTTGCCGTCGGCGTCGCGCCGGAGCTGGCCGTCGGTGCGGAACAGGTCGTGGTCGCCGCTGCGGTAGGTGATCGTGATGGCGGCGGCGGAATCGCGCCGGAGGGTGAAGCTCTCGAACGGCACATCGTGTTCCTCGCCAATCGCTAATAACGGCAGGGCAACGTTGCGGCCGGTGGCATCGTGGTAGACCAGGCTGTCGCGGGTTTGGGTGATGGCGGTGGTGTAGGGCGAGGTCCAGCGTGCGCCGAGCGGGCCGTCGTCGTAGGGCGCATGCGAGGAGCGGTAGCAGCGGGTGAAATCGACCGGGACCAGGCCTGGCACGGTGAAGTCGGCCTGGTACAGCACTTCCTGGCCGGTGGCGATGTGCACCGGCCGTCCGGTCTTGGCGCTCTTGCCCTTGGCTGCCTGGTTCTTGGGGCAGCATTCGTTCGGCGCTTCCCGGTCCTGCGTGCCCATGACGCGGCGGTTGCGGGTGGCGAACTGCTCGTTGCTGTCGTGCACGTGTTCGTTGTTCGTGCCGCTGGCGGCGTTGCGCGGGCGCTCGCGGTTCTGGTTTTCCTGGGCGTGCTTTGGTGCCTTGGCAGATTTGCCGACCGGCACCTGGACCTTGCCGTGGCGGACGAATTTCAATACCAGCGGCTGCAGGCCGTCGATGCCTTTGCCCGGATCGCCCATCACCGCCAGCTTCAGCCATGCCGGCGCATCCTTGCGGGTGTTGTAGAGCAGCGTATCGACCGCTTTCACCGGGTCGGTGACGCCCAGCCATTGCGCCATGCTCTGCACCGTCCTGATGGCGCCGCTGCCCTTGGCCATGCTGTGGATGCCGCCCTGCAGACCGCCGACGACGCTATCGAACTTCTTGCCGAATTTGTCCGGCCATGCCGGCATCTCGGCTTCGGCGACTTCGGTGAGCTTGTCGATGGCATTGCCCATGCCGATGGCGACCAGATGCTGGCGCACGAGGTCGTAATTGCCGCGCTTGTTGCACAGCATGGTCAGGGCCGGCTTGAATCCCTTGACGGTGCCGCCGATGCCAGGGGCGAAGCCGATGAGGTCGATGGCGAGCGTGAGCCAGTTCTGCGGCAGCTCGTACCCCCATTTCTTCTCAGCCTCGTTGCGCGAGGCCAGATCCTTGACGTCGACGACGACGTCATAGGCGGCCAGCGCCGTGCCGAGTCCCGGGCTGCTCTGGACCACCGTGCGCAGCAGATCGGGCGAGACCCGGACACGGATGATGCTGTTGATCCATTCGGAGAGCACATGGTAGATGTCCGTCACGACCTCGCCCGATAGCTTGTTTGAACTATTGAGATCCAGATTGGCGGCCGCCGTGATGATGTGCGGCGTGGGAGGAATGATCAGTGTGGACGTGCCTGCCATGATGAAATGTTTTCCCTGATGTTGTCGGCGACGCCGCGCCGCCTCTTGCGGGCAGCGGGCACACGCTGTGTTTGTTGCGCTTGTTAGTTCGGCTTGTTGATGTTCTGCGCGAGCGAGGAGGCCGCATTGCCGGCCAGCCTGCCGGCCTCTTCGGTTGCCGCCGCCTTGAGCGCCTCGGGGCCGGATCGCAGAACGGATGCGGCCGTGGCTGCCGCGGCGACCTTTTCCGTCGCGCCGAGTGCGTCGGCTGCCTTGCCGGCGAGGCCGGAGACGCCGGCCACGGCAGCTGCCTTGAGTGCATCGGCGCCGGAGGCGATGGAGGAAGCCGCTTTCGCAGCGGCGGCGATACCGCCGACGGTGCCGGCCGCCGCCGCCGCCGCTGCCGCTTTGCCGGCATCGCCGATGACGTCATTCGGTGCTCCGGCTGCGAAGCTTTCCTGCAGCTTTTTCATGAACTCGGTGGGTTCGTAGCCGGTGTCGTCCTTGATCCTGTACCAGTCTTTCTTTTCCTCGAACTTGCGCGGATCGACGCCATAGGCGACCTGTATGCCGCCTTTCGGAACCCCGGACAAGACGGCCTTGCCTGCACCATCCAGAACGCCGGTGCGGATGCTGCCGTCGGCTAGAACAGCCCGGTACTTCGCGCCCTTGATCGGTTCGTCGTCGTTGTCGTAGAAGTGCCTGAGCTCGACATCCCCCTTCTTCATCGGCACCGCCGGCAACGCGCCGCTGAAGCTGCCGCTCGCCGGATTTGTCAGGTTCTTGATCGAGCCATGAATGTTCACCGGACCCGGCGCCTTGATGTCGATGGTGCCGTTGTGCATCTTGATCTGGCAGCCGCCCGCGGTCAGCGTCAGGTCATGCGGCGTCGATATCTCGATGGTGCCGTCAACCGAGAACACTTTCACATCCTTGCGTGCGGTCGCTTCGAAAGCATCGTTCTGCGCCTGGATCTGCACCTTGCCCTTGCCGGCAAAGAGCTTGATGCCCGACGTCGCCACGAACACGCTCCACGACTCTTTGATGCCATCGCCAGCCGCTTGCCAATGGCGATGTTCGTGTCCTTCTGGCTGGATATGTGGATGTTCTCGCCTGCGGTGATCTGCTGCGTCTTCGGTGTGGCGCTGAGAATGCCGGCCGGACTGGAAAACGCCATCACCGGCTCGCCATACCCGGCCACCTCTGCCTTTTGCCCGGTGCCGCCGCTCTGGCTGTAGGTCTTCTCTGCCACCTGCAGCAGGCGCTGTGCTTCTTCATTGACCTCCAGCAGGTCGGCATGGTGGTCCTTCGCCGCATCCGACAATACCGTCGACAGCTCCAGCGCACCCTTCAGTTGCGTGGTCAGTTCCTTGCTGTCCATGTGTGTGCTGCGGGCGTTTTCCCGCACATCGGTGCTGACCAGCAAGCCCTTGCCGGCCCGTATCGCGCCATAGTCGTCGCTGCGCAGCTCAAACCCTTCGCCCCGTGGCTCGCCCTTGCCGCCCACTCTCGGGTGCACCAGGAAACCCTGATTGAGCGCGCTGTTGGCATGGTCGGTGGCCACCCGGATGCGCTGCTCGGCGGTGGAGTCGTCCCAGACGATCTCGTTGTGGCCGCTGCCCTTGACCATCTTGCTCTTGATGCCGGACAGGGTCTTGTTGCCGGGCAGGTTGCCGGCATCGCTGAAGGTGGCGGGACGGTGGGTGCCGTTGTAGACACTGGCGGTGACGATGGGGCGGTCGATGTCGTCTTGAATAAAATTAATGAGTACCTCGTCGCCAATCCTTGGAATCCACACATGGCCGTATTCCTTGCCATTCCAGCGCTGGGCAACGCGGATCCACACCGAGTCGCGGTCCGAGCCAGTCGCGCCCGCACCTTCGGCATGTCGCTGATCCTGTATGCGGGTGAAGGGCATGCGCACCTTGATGCGACCGAGGGCATCGGTGTGGATTTCCTCGCCGGGCGGACCGACGACGGTTGCGGTCATCAGTGACGGCGCGACCGGCTTGGCAAGTTCCGTATTGCTGAAGGCGGGAATGATGGAAATATGTTTGCGCACCGCGTCGAAGCGGGTGCGGTAGACGGATTGCGTTGCCGGTGTCTTTTCCTGCGGAATAAGTGTGTCATCGGGCAAGGCGAAGAATGTTCGGACCTCCCGCATGTCGTCCGGCAGATTGTTGCGTGCATACAGGTTCTGGCGGATGACGGTGAATTGCCGGTCTTCCTGCGCATCCTGGTCGTGGACCGGGTGATCGCTGAGTTCGAAATGCCTTCCTGTCACCAGTTCACGGTGGGTGCCGGTGCCGCTGAACAGTTTGCCGGCATAGTCATGCGCGCCGATACGCAGCTTTCCGTAGCGTGCATAGTCATCATCGCCATCGGCGCTGTGGTGAGAGTCGTAGCGATAGTCTTCCAGCGTGCCTGCCAGTATCGTGCCAAAGTGTCCCTGATCGTTGCTCGCCTGGTCGTACTGCGTGTTGGTGACATCGTTCTTGTATTCATAGCTTGCCCGCATCGTGCCGCCAGGCTGCAGCGCGCGCATGGCCCGCCACTCGGTGATCGCGTCTTCATCCTCCGTTGCATCGCTGCGGTGAAACCTTGCCTTGCCCGCGGATGCGGCATCGAGCATCGATACGTCGTCAAACAGTACCAGGGTAAGTTTCGGCTGTTCGCCGGGATGGGCTGACTCGCCATGTTCGAAATACCAGGCAATGCCTTCTTGTGCAAGCCAGCGCGACAGGAAGCCGGCGTCGGATTCGTTGTACTGCGTGACCCAGGGCTGCGAGGGATGCTGGCTGATGCAGCGGTCGTCGAGCGCGAAACAGGCGGCAAGTACGGCATTGTTCTGGCGATGTTCCTGCAGAAGCACGGATGTAAATTGGCGTACAGACAAGTCCTGGAATACACGGCTGTTAATGCGCAGCGCCAGCACGGCAAACGGATCCTGCAGGGTCAATACATAACGACTGAAGCCGCCGTCGCTGCCGGCGTGCTCGGCATGGGTAACGATGCCGCAGATGGCGCGGTGGTCGCCGTTATCGGTCAGGACGGCAAGCTGGATCGGAACGCCGATAAATGTCTTCAGTTCGAGGAAGGCGTCGCTGGACAGGCAAGTGAGGGTGAAGGTAAAGCCCTCGTTGATGGCTTCACGTCCGGTCAATTCATGCGGCAGCAAAATGTTGTCGTCGATGCCGGAGCCGGACATGAAGGCAAGCGTCAGTAGTCTGTCTGCCTGATTGAAAGCGAAAGCGGGCGAAAGAAGTTCTGCAAGCGGAGCAACGGAAGGGGAAACAATCATTTGCTTTTTATGCAACAAATCAAGGCGTGAGACATTAAAATAGAATTGTTAAAAAAGCAATTAAACTGATCGTCTTTCTTAATCCATGCACCCCGCCATGAAATTTGCCCTCCTTCCTCCGCTACGCCGCCTTGCCGTTCTTTTGTTGTTGGGCGGTGCCCTGCAAGCGCCCGTGCCGGTAGTTGCGTCCGGCACGACCGCACCGCCGCTTCTCCTGGCGAAGCATTTTGCAGAAATTCATGATCCTGCCGACTATCTCATCAGCGAAAAACTCGACGGCGTGCGCGCCTACTGGGATGGCACCCAGCTGCGGTTCCGCAGCGGCCGACAAATCCACGCGCCCGCATGGTTCACCGCGCCTTTTCCCGCACAGGGTTTGGACGGCGAACTCTGGATGGGCCGCCGCAGCTTCGAACGCCTGTCCGCCGCCGTGCGCCGGCAGGAACCGGTCGACGCGGAATGGAAAGAGGTCGTCTATCACCTCTATGAATTGCCCGGCGGCGAAGGCAGCTTCAGCGAACGCATCGCCCGCCTGCAAACCATCGCCGCAAACGCCGCCGTGCCATGGCTGCAAGTCCTGCCGCAGGTCCGCGTGAAGGACCATGCAACCCTGAAGCGCAAACTCGCCCTTGTGGTGCGCGACGGCGGCGAAGGCCTGATGCTGCATCGCGCCGACGCCATGTGGCAGACCGGGCGTTCGGATGTTTTGCTGAAAATGAAACCGCAACACGATGCCGAAGCGACCGTCGTGGCCCATGAGGAAGGGCAGGGAAAATACCGCGGTATGCTCGGCGCCCTCGTCGTCATGACTCCGGAAGGCCGGCGCTTCCGCCTCGGCACCGGCTTTACGGATGCCCAGCGGCGGCAGCCTCCGGCGATCGGCAGCACCGTCACATATCGCTACCGGGAAATGACCGGCACCGGCTTGCCGCGGTTTGCGAGTTTCCTTCGGGTGCGGGAACACGAGTAAAGATTGGACGGTTCTTACTGCAAGCCTAGCCAAAATCATCGAAGAGCGGTCCCTTCCCTCTGTAAGGGGAAGGGTTGGGGTGGTAGGGGCGAGCGTAAAGAACATATTTCCACCCATGCACACCCACTTCCATCGTTCTCTCCATCCCCTCCCACCACTACAATATCCCTCCAACTCAATCCCGTCCCTCACACCCCATGACTTCCAACCTCGACGAAGCCCGCAAGCACTTCTTCCAGGGCATCGAACACTTCGAAGCCGGCCGCCTCGAACCTGCCCGCGCCGCATTTGAAGCATCGCTCGCCCACGCGCCCGGCCGCCCTTCGGTGCTTGGCAACCTCGGCATCACCCTCTTCCACCTGCGCCGCCTCGACGAAGCCGTCCCGCTGCTGCAACAAGCCACCGCCGCCGACCCCGCCTATGCCGACGCCTGGACCTGCCTCGGCCTCGCCCAAGCGGGCCGCTCCCGCTGGCAGGACGCGGTCGACGCCCTCGACAAGGCAAGCGAGCTATTACCGCAAAAAGCCGACCTACTCGTTCACAAGGGCCAATGCCTGCTGCGCCTCGGACGCGCTCCCGAAGCATTGCAAACCTTCGACCGCGCCGTCGCTGCCGACCCGCAGCATGCCGACGCCTGGAGCGCGCGGGGTAGCCTGCTGCGCGAATTGCACCAGCTCGATGAAGCCGCCAAATGCTTCGAAAAAGCGCTCGTCCTCGGCGCCGATTCCGAACTGACCGGCTACTACCTTGCCTCAGTGAAAGGAACGGCCACGCCCCCGCCTCCGCCACGCCGGTATGTCGAATCGCTCTTCGATGATTACGCAGCGGAATTCCAGGACCACGTCGTCGGCAAGTTGCGCTACCAGGGCTATGAGCGCCTGCTGCGCCCGCTCGTCGATGAAGGCCGCCGGTTCCGCCACGCTCTGGACCTCGGCTGCGGCACCGGCCTGTGCGGCCCGCTCATCCGACCCCTCGTTGATGTGCTCGACGGCGTCGACATCTCGCAGGCGATGCTGGATCAGACACGGCAGCTCGGCATCTATCGCGAGCTGGTCCACGCCGACATCGGTTCCTACCTGGAATCCGCGCAAGGCCAGGTCGACCTCGTGATGGCTGCCGATGTCTTCATCTACGTGGGCGACCTGGCGAACGTCTTCCGCGAGATACGCCGGCTGCTCACCCCGGGCGGGCGATTTGTATTCACAGTCGAAGCGCCGGCGAACGACGACGACCTGCAATTGCTGCCGAGCCTGCGCTATGCCCATTCGGAGCGGTATATCCGGCGGCTGGCCGAGGCGAACGGTTTCAGGGTGGACGACATTGCCCGTGCCCCGATCCGGTACGATCAGGCACAGCCGGTGGAGGGGTTGTACGTGTACCTGGGATGAACAACCATCTTTAACAAAAACACACAAATGCTTTGATAAAAGCATGCATTTATAGCCTTTTATATTGCCTATACTCCCGAGCAATCTTGGCAATCCCTGCTCGCCCATGCCCTTCCAAGCCATCATCTTCGACGCCTACGGCACGCTGTTCGATGTCTATTCGATCGGCGCCCAGGCCGAACGCCTGTTTCCCGGCAAGGGGGCGGCGCTGGCGGAGCTGTGGCGCGACAAGCAGATCGAGTACACCCGCCTGCGCACCCTGTGCAGCACCTACAAGCCGTTCTGGGAAGTGACCCAGGATGCGCTGGTGTTTTCCTGTCGCAAGCTGAATCTCGACCTGACCGTCGACGCGCAAAACATGCTGATGGGCCAGTACGCCAGGCTGCAGGCCTTTTCGGAAAACCTTGCCGTGCTGCAGGCGCTGAAATCGATGAACCTGCGGCTGGCGATCCTCTCCAACGGCAACCCCGGCATGCTGGACGCCGCGGTGCAGGCCGCCGGCATGGGCGAGGTGTTCAACCATGTGCTGTCGGTCGACGCCGTGAAAAAGTTCAAGACCGCGCCGGAGGCATATCAGCTCGGCGTCGATGTGCTGGGCCTGTCGGCACGGGATATTTTGTTCGTTTCCAGCAATTGCTGGGATGTCTGCGGCGCCGGCTGGTTCGGCTACAAGACCTTCTGGGTCAACCGCGCCGGCGCGCCGGTGGAGGAACTGGGCGTGACGCCGCACGGGGAAGGGCGCTCGCTGACCGATCTGCTGGCCTTCGTCGAACAAGGCCGTGCCCGGAACGGATGACAAAACCGGTTAGCGCCGATTCAAGTTTCCAATGATTATTGCAATTCCAAATAACTAACCAAGAGGACACATACCATGACTGAACGCACCGCCTGTAACGGACTCCAGGTTGCCACCTCGCTGTACCGCTTTATCGAAGACAAGGTATTGCCGGGCACCGGCATCGACAGCGCCGGCTTCTGGAAGGGTTTCGATGCCATCGTGCACGACCTGGCGCCGAAGAACGCCGCCTTGCTGGCCGAGCGTGACCGTCTGCAGGTCGAGCTGGACAACTGGCATCGCGCCAATCCTGGCCCGATCAAGGATGTGCCCGCCTACCGCGAATTCCTGCAAAAGATCGGCTACCTCGTGCCGCGCCAGAAGGACGTCAAGGTCACGACGACCAACGTCGATGCGGAACTCGCGCTGCAGGCCGGTCCGCAGCTGGTGGTGCCGATCCTGAATGCCCGCTATGCGTTGAACGCGGCCAACGCCCGCTGGGGTTCGCTGTACGACGCGCTCTACGGCACCGATGCGATCCCCGAGACCGACGGCGCGACGAAGGCCGGCGCGAACGGCGAAGGCTACAACCCGGTACGCGGCGCGAAAGTGATCGCCTTCGCACGCAACTTCCTCGACCAGGCGGCGCCGCTGGCGAAAGGTTCGCATCGCGATGCCACCGCCTACAAGGTCGCCGGCAACAAGCTGATGGTCACGCTGCAGGACGGCAGCACCACCGGCCTCGCCGAGGAAGGCAAGTTCGTCGGTTACCAGGGCGGGGCGGATGCGCCGTCATCGGTGCTGCTGAAGAACAACGGCCTGCATATCGACATCCAGATCGACCGCAGCACCCGCATCGGCAAGGATGATGCCGCCGGCGTCGCCGACCTGGTGATCGAGTCGGCGCTGTCGACCATTCTCGACCTGGAAGATTCGGTCGCCGTCGTCGACGCGGCCGACAAGGTCATCGCCTACAGCAACTGGCTCGGCATCTTGAAGGGCACGCTCAACGAAAGCGTGACGAAGGGCGGCAAGACCTTCACCCGCGCACTGAACAGCGATCGCAAGTACACCGCCGGCGTCGGCGCGACCGATGCGAAGGACGGCGTGGTCACGCTGCATGGCCGCTCGCTGCTGTTCCTGCGTAATGTCGGTCACCTGATGACGAACCCGGCCATCCTGATGAAGGACGGCAAGGAAATTCCGGAAGGCATTCTCGATGCGGTCGTCACCGTGGCGATCGCGCTGCATGACCTCAAGCGTGACAAGAACCAGGAAATCGGCAACTCGCGCACCGGTTCGGTATACATCGTCAAGCCAAAGATGCATGGCCCCGCGGAAGTGGCATTCGCAAACGAATTGTTCAGCCGCGTGGAATCGATGTACGGCCTGGCGCCCAACACCGTCAAGCTCGGCATCATGGATGAAGAGCGCCGCACCAGCGTGAATCTGAAGGAGTGCCTGAAGGAAGCCGCCGCACGCGTGGCCTTCATCAACACCGGCTTCCTCGACCGCACCGGCGACGAAATGCACACCGCCATGCATGCCGGCCCGATGATGCGCAAGGGCGACATGAAGACCAGCACCTGGCTGACGTCCTACGAGCGCAGCAATGTGCTGGTTGGCCTATCGTCCGGCCTGCGCGGACGCGCGCAGATCGGCAAGGGCATGTGGGCGATGCCGGACCTGATGGCCGCGATGATGGAACAGAAGATCGCCCATCCGAAGGCCGGCGCCAATACCGCCTGGGTACCGTCGCCGACCGCCGCGACATTGCATGCGCTGCACTACCACCAAGTTAGCGTGGCCGATATCCAGAAGGAACTGGAGAAGGTCGATGCCAACACCGAGATCGAGCGCCTGCTCGACGGCCTGCTGCAGATCCCGGTCGCGGCCGAACCGAAATGGTCCGCCGCCGACATCCAGCAGGAACTGGACAACAACGCGCAGGGCATCCTCGGCTACGTGGTGCGCTGGATCGACCAGGGCGTCGGCTGCTCGAAGGTGCCGGACATCCACAACGTCGGCCTGATGGAAGACCGCGCCACGCTGCGCATCTCCAGCCAGCACATCGCCAACTGGCTGCTGCACGGCATCGTGACCGAAGCGCAGGTCACCGAGACCCTGCAGCGCATGGCGAAGGTGGTGGATGCGCAGAACGACGACGATCCGTTCTACAAGCCGATGGCGCCGGATTTCGAGGCGTCGTATGCGTTCCGCGCCGCGCGCGACCTGGTGATGAAGGGGCTGGAGCAGCCGAGCGGCTACACCGAGCCGTTGCTGCATGCATGGCGTCTGAAGGTGAAGGCCGCCAACCGCTAAGCCTCACAGCTTAAGCACTGCGTCTCGCACGCCGTGCCCGGTTCGGCCCGCACATGCAGGCTGAACCGGGTTACTCTTCCAACGCATCGGTCCCGCTGTTCTTCTTTCTTTTGAACGTACCGGTCAGACTGCCGGCGGCATTTTCTCGATCAGCTTGTCGAGCGTGATCGGATAATCACGCACACGAACCCCGGTGGCGTTGTAGACCGCATTTGCCACGGCGGCTGCAATACCGCAGATGCCGAGCTCGCCGACCCCCTTGGCTTTCATCGGCGACGAAATGGGATCGGTCTCATCGAGGAAAATGACTTCCTGGTGCGGGATATCCGCATGCACCGGCACTTCATAGCCGGCCAGGTCATGATTGACGAAGAAACCGTATCGCGTGTCCACGGCCAGCGCCTCCATCAGCGCGGCACCCACCCCCATCGTCATTGCGCCGATCACCTGGCTGCGTGCCGTCTTCGGATTGAGAATGCGTCCCGCCGCACAGACAGCGAGCATGCGCCGCACGCGGGTCTCCCCCGTGTCAGCGTCGACCGCCACCTCCACAAAGTGCGCACCGAAGGTGGATTGCTGGTATTTCTTGTCGAGGTCGCCGAATTCGATCATGTCTTCCGCAACGATGCCCTGGCTGCCCGCCACTTCGGCAAGCGGGATATCGCGTGAACCCGATCTGATCCGCCCGTCGGCGAAGACGGCATCCGCGGCATTGAATCCCGCCTTCTGCGCGACCGCCTCTCTCAGCTTCATGCATGCCGCGTACACGCCGGATGTCGAACTGTTGCCGCCCCACTGGCCGCCGGAGCCGCACGACACCGGAAAGCTGGAATCGCCCAGGCGCACGGTGACTTTCTCAAGGGGCAGGCCCATCATTTCCGCAGCGGTCTGGGCGATGATGGTGTAGCTGCCGGTACCGATATCCGTCATGTCGGTCTCGACGGTCAGGTTGCCACGCCGGTCCAGCCGCACCCTGGCGGCCGACTTGGTGACCAGGTTGTCCCGGAACGCCGCTGCGACGCCCATCCCGATGAGCCATTGACCATCGCGGGCCTGTCCCGGCTTCGTATTACGTTTCTCCCACCCGAAACGCTTGGCACCGATCTGGAAGCATTGCACCAGCTGGCGCTTGGAGAAGGGCGGATGCGGGTTCGGTTTGTCCTGCTTATCCTGTTGCTCCGGTTTCTTGGACTGCGGATCGTTCGAGCCGGGTTTGGCCGGATAGTCCGGAACGACCTGGGTGTCGTTCCTGATGCGGAATTCGATCGGATCCATGTTGAGCTTTTCAGCCATCTCGTCCATCGCGATTTCCAGCACCGCCAGGCCGGGCGCTTCATTGGGTGCGCGCATGGCATTGGCCTCGGGAAGGTCGAGCGCGGCGAGCCGGTTCGCCGTCATGCGGTTGGCGCCCGCATACAGTAATCGAGTCTGGATCGCGCCGGCCTCAAGACCGCCCCCCTGCAGGTTGCCGGACCAGCTCTCATGGCCGATGGCGGTGATCTGTCCGTTCCGCTCGGCGCCGATCCTTACCCGCTGTATCGTCGCCGACCGATGCACCGTGTTGTTCGGTACCAGGGCGCGCTGCAGCGCCACCTTGACCGGACGCCCGGCCGCGCGCGCCGCCAGGGCTGCCATCAAGGCGTCCGAACGCAGAAAGAGCTTGGCACCGAAGCCACCGCCGATGTAGGGCGACATGACGCGCACCTTTTCCTTGGGGATGCCCAGGGTTTTGGCAAGGTCATTGACCGTCCAGGCGATCATCTGGTTGGACGTCCACAAGGTCAGCCGGTCGCCCTCCCATGCGGCGATCGATGCATGCGGCTCGAGCATGGAGTGGGATTCGTGCGCGGTCGAATACGTCGCATCCAGCTGCACTGGGGCGGATGCGAATGCGCCCGCGAAGTTTCCGACCGAGCTGGCGCCGGGCGAGCTGAAGCTGTCCGCCGCAACCGCCTTGTCCTTGGATGAAGCAAGATCGAATGCGCCCTTCGAACGGGTATATTCCACCCGCACCATCGATGCTGCGGCGCGCGCCTGCTCGAAGGTATCCGCCACCACGACGGCGATGGCCTGGTGGTAATGCTGGACTTCAGGGCCGCCCAGCAAGCGCGCAACATTGAGATCGCCCTTCCCGAGCTTGCCGGCGTTCTGGGCGGTGACGATCGTGATGACGCCGGGAGCCGCCCTGGCGGCGGACAAATCCATCGAGACGATGCGTCCTTTCGCAATCGCCGAACCCACAACATAACCGTATGCCTGGTTCGCGACCACGTCGTACCGGTCATAGGCGTAAGGCGCGGTGCCAGTCGTCTTGAGGCGGCCATCGATGCGGTCGACCGGCTGACCGACCACCTTCAGTTGGTCAATCGGATTGGTGGTCGCAGGAGAGTCGAATTTCATGCAAGTTCTCCTAAGTGAGGATGGAGGCGAGCGTGCGTTCCACCAGCGGAACCTTGAATGCGTTGTCCTGCGTGGTGCGTGCGCCGGCGAGAAGACCCGCGGCGACCGCCTTCGCACCGCGCGGTAACGCGGACTCGACGCTTTCCATCCGCCATGGCTTATGGGCCACACCTCCGACGGCAACCCTGCCCGTGCCATCCGGCTGCACGATCGCGGCAACCGATACGAGGGCAAATGCATAGGAGGCACGGTCGCGCACCTTGCGGTAAACCTGCTTGCCGCCGACCGGCCTGGGCAACGAGACGGCGGTGATCAACTCGCCACGCTCCAGCGCATTTTCGATATGCGGCGTAATGCCGGGAAGCCGGTGAAAGTCGGCAATCGGGATGATGCGCGCCGTGCCGTTCGGGCGCACGGTCTCGACCGTTGCATCGAGCACCCGCATGGCGACGGCCATATCGCTTGGATGGGTCGCGATGCAGGAATCGCTGGCGCCGACAATTGCATGCAGGCGGCTGTAACCGCCAATGGCGCCGCAGCCGCTGCCGGGCTGCCTTTTATTGCAAGGCTGATTAGTGTCGTAGAAGTAGGGGCAGCGGGTGCGCTGCAGCAGGTTGCCGGCAGTGGTCGCCTGGTTGCGCAACTGGCCCGATGCACCAGCAAGCAAGGCACGCGACAGGACGGCGTAATCGCGCCGCACGCGTTCGTGTGCGGCAAGGTCGGTATTGCGCACCAGTGCGCCGATCCGCAGGCCGCCGTCCGGCGTCGGCTCGATCTTGTCGAGCCCCAGGTCGTTGATGTCGATGAGATGCGCCGGGGTTTCGATCTGCAGCTTCATGAGGTCGAGCAGGTTGGTGCCGCCTGCGATGAACCTTGCCTCTGCGGAGCGCGCCGCGGCAGCAGCGGCTTCGGCAGGCGAAGCCGCTCTTTCGTACGTGAAGGGCCTCATGCTTTCACCCCCGCGACTTCGGCAATGGCATCCTGGATATTGGAATAGGCGCCGCACCGGCAGATGTTGCCGCTCATGCGCTCGCGGAATTCCACGACGGTCATTCCGGGCCGCTGCGTAAGGTCATCGGTGACATGGCTCGGTATTCCTGCCTTGACCTCGTCGAGCATGGCCACGGCCGAACAGATCTGGCCCGGCGTACAGAAGCCGCACTGATAGCCGTCGTGCTTGATGAACGCCGCCTGCATCGGATGCAGATTCGCCGGCGTGCCCAGGCCTTCGATGGTGGTGATGTCGTGCCCTTGCTGCATGACGGCGAGCGTCAGGCATGAGGTGATCCGGCGTCCGTCGACAATCACGGTGCAGGCGCCGCACTGGCCTTGATCGCATCCCTTCTTGCTCCCGGTGAGATGCAACCGTTCACGCAGGGTATCGAGCAGGGTCATGCGGGGATCGATCATCATTTCATGATCGGTACCGTTCACTCGCAGGAGGATGCTTACCGAGGCAGGCGAAGCCTGCTGCGGTGCCTGCTTGGTCGGTGCAGCGTCGGCCTGCGGAACATGCGACACGGCTGTGACGGTGCCGCCGGCTGCCACCGCTGTGGCTTTGAGTATGCGCCGTCGTGACGGATCGAACTCGGTCATGATGTGGCTCCTGAAATTGGCGAGAAAGAATGCAGCCAGTCGAGACTGCCGTTCTGATGCGAGGCGAGCAGGTCTCACTGCGCAATCAATGACCTATCCGTCTATCAAGGTAAAGAGAACAGTGCAACAGTGCTTATGAGCATCGTTCAAACATTGATCGGAAATGCAGAAGTTCACCTTGAGACACAATCGGCATGTGATGGAGTCTTCGGCCCGGAATGCGTTCAATTTTTGCCTGCAATGATTCGAGCTGGAAACTGTCAGCGATATCAAGCGCCGTGAGGGTCAATAGGCCCTGAACCAATGCCCGGTTCGGCCCAGAGAAACCGGCGCGTTGCCATTTTCCGGATCCGATTCATCATCACCAATTGCTTAGTTCGGGCTTGTGCGGACCCGCGAACTACCGCGTTGCATGTACCAGACACTCGAACGTCGTTGTATCAATTTACTTTTCAGTGCATCGATCAGCGGCTTGCACCGCGCTGAAGGACTTGGCGCGCTCAGCAATTTTCACTGGGGCAGCACGTCATTCGATGTGCTTCACTTTTACTCTCGCCGTTTATCACAGCCTGCATGCGGGATGCGCGTCTTTTCGCCTACGCATTCAATCAACGTTCGAAATGGCGCCGGAATTCTGGCTGCGGTTTCATTGCGTCGCGCCCGGTAGGCAAAGCATGTTTACACACTGCCTACGTTCCCATGTCCATGGGATATGCGCTTCTGAAGAATCTTACTAACCTGATTTCGGTTCTCTGCGGAAACATCCAAAAGATTGTTCCTTAGCTGCTGCGTCACGGAGTGTCAACGTGCCGTTCCTCCCCTACCAGCGGGAGCCCGCCTTTCAGCAGTAACGGAAATCAAACCGCGAGATCCAGGACATAACGACGTCATCACCACTTCATCGAAGTGCCGGACGCGTCATCAACATGGCAGCACATGCTTTCGCATTCACCTGGGATAACTACATGATCAATAAAAACCTGTCAGCTTTTTTGGGATGCTCGCTTTTCGCATTCACCGCGTTTGCATCGCCGGTCAACCCTTTCGCCAGTAATAACGGCCAGATTCCGCCCTCCTCCGAATACAACGGTCCGCTGTTCAAACTGAGTCACAACTATCCATCGAAAGCGCCGGTACCCGCGATGCCGTGGCGCACCGCCATCAACAACGGTCTCATCACCACGAAGAATGCGGGCGCGTATGCACAGGCGCTGAAAGATGCGGTGGGCAAGGATATGCGCGTGCTCATCGAAGACTATGCGAACTGGAATGCAGCCCAGCGCGGCTGGTACAACGAGCCGTGGCTCGGTGCGCAGCGCGAAGCGATTCATGGCATGTACGTGGGCAACGGCATGCTCGATACATCGCTGTTCAAGGCCAGCGGCCTGACCAAGCCGATGACGACCTATGTATTGACCTATTACGACAAGACGGCGGCGCAGACCTTGCAGCGCGTCTGGAAAACCACCGCGATGCAGCCGGTGATCACCCCGGTGTCGACGCAGTTTCCCGAAGGCGCGCTGATCGTGAAGGCATCATTCATCACCGCCGATCCGACCGTCTGGCCGGTCATGGAAGGCAGCCAGGCATGGCCGCTGTACATCACCGTCGATGCCACGACCGGCGGCTATAAGACGCCCAAGGTGGTGAACACCTACTTCATGCAGTTCGACATCATCGTCAAGGATAGCAAGTCGGCGCCGAAAACCGGCTGGGTGTATTCCACGCTGGTCTACGACAAGAACGCCGCAGGCAACAGCGTGTGGAACAAGATGGTCCCGCTCGGCGCGCAATGGGGCAACGATCCGCAGGCCAACAGCACGCGTAATCCTTCCGCACCGCTGGTCGAAAACTGGATCAACCCCGCCGCACCGCGGTACGGTTCCGAAACCCTCGGATGGGGCGGGCGCCTTTCGGGTCCGAACGACGGCGCGATGAACGACATCGCCTTCACGGTCGGCGGCAAGCAGCAACTGGTCAAGAACGCGCAGGATTCATCCTGCATGAGCTGCCACAGCACCGCGCAATGGGATGTGAAGAACGGGCGCATGCCGTCGTTCCTGTTGCCGGCCACATCCAATCCGCCGACCACCACCGGGCCGGATGGCAATTATCTGGTCTCGCCTGCGCCGGGCTCGGCGGATTGGCTACGCTGGTTCCAGAACCGCAAAGGCAATGTACCGATGGATAAGGGCAGTGTCGCAACCGACTTCGATATGGTGCTG
>NZ_DASZBA010000053.1:0-2254 GCF_035944575.1 Noviherbaspirillum sp. | reverse complement strand
GCTGGTGGACGAGGCTGGCGCGACCATGAACGAGATCGTCACGTCGGTCAAGCATGTTGCCGACATCATGAGCGAAATCACCGCCGCCAGCGAAGAACAGAGCAGCGGTATCGAACAGATCAATCAGGCGATCAGCCAGATGGATGAGATGACGCAGCAGAATGCGGCACTGGTGGAGCAGGCTGCGGCGGCCGCACAAAGCATGCAGGACCAGGCCGGCGGGCTGGCCAATGCGGTAGCGGTGTTCAAACTGAACAACGCCGGTGCACCTGCGACAGGTATCCCGGCGAAACAGGCCGCGCCTACCGCGCAAGCGCGTGCCGCGCTCGCGCCATCGGCACCGAAGGTTGCACAGAAATCCACGCCGAAGCAGTTGCCACCCGGACAATCGGCCAGGTCAGGAGCGGCCCAGGCGCCCGTGGCAGCAAAGAGGCGCATCGCTGCGCCAGCGGAGGATGATTGGGAAGAATTCTAGCCGCCGGCAGGTGCAGGCGGCGTAACGCAGTTCTGTCATAGGAATGCATTATGTTCGCGATCTCCGATTGCAAGACGGGTACACGTCATGCGGTAAGTTTTGCCTCGTTCTTCGCTGCGCAAGTATCTTGCTAACGCCAGGTATGTGTCGGATGAGCGAGTTGCATGACAACATGGGGTAGATCGTGAACGACAAGGCGCGCGACCGGACTGGCGCGACAGGGATGCGCGAGGCCGGTGCAGACATCACCTCGGCTCAAGCGGCCATCATTGCACCGACCAGCGTTGCCGGAAAGGCGCGCGAACTCCGGCGTCCCGCGCAACCGCTCGACGCCAATACCACATCCGACTCCGGACCGAACCGGCGCGCGAACACGCCGGCGTCAAATGCGGCACTGACGGCCGCTGCGAAGCAAATAGATGTCGGCCCACCGTTGATCGGTAAAACGTCCGCCTTCTTTGGAAGCGGCGATTATCTAGCCGCAGCGTCGCTGCCAAAAACCTGCGGTTTGCCCGTTCATGACATGTGTGCGGCAGATTCTGCCACGTCGATTAATAGCTGCCGTGACACTTGCATGGGCATGCTCGCGTCCGGTTTGTTGACGATAGCCATCGGCATCTTTTTACCGGATCTGCAATACGTAGCCATAAGCGGGATCCCGGAAGAAGAGCAGCGTTGGGAAATTGAACATGCCTCGCGCATTCGTGGCGGCATTCGTCAGTGACGACAATCCCTTGAAAGGATTGGCCAGCCGATCAGGAATCTCGAAAACTGACATAAGTACTTGGTGTGTTATGGGTCATGAAGTTGTTATCATCGACTGTGGGAACGAGTAGGCGGGTAGCACGATAAATCCAACAACAAGCAGCAAAACTGCAACAGTGCAAAACAGGAAGGGGTCATCATGAATCTGCGCAGCATGCGTATCGGTGTACGTCTTGGCGCCGGCTTCGGCATCATCCTGGCGATCGTGGCGTTGATGATCATCGTCAGCAATGTTCTCAACAGTCGCAACAAGGAAAAGCTGATTGAAGGCCTGGAAGTGTCGAACAGTAAAAGCGTCCTGGCTGCCACGATGAAAAGCGCCGTGCTGGAAGGGGGCGTGGCGATGCGGAATATCGGATTGCAATCCGAAGTCAGCGCAATGCAAAAGGAAGAAGCGCAGGTCAAAGCCCAGAAGAAGCGATATGCGGAAGCGCGCGACAAGCTTGCGGCACTGGGATTGACCGAAGCGGAAAAGAAAGTACTTGATGAAATTGCCCAACTCGATCAGCAGATCGAGGGTCCTATCAAGGAGGCGATCGGTCTGGTTCTGGCCTTTAACATCGAGAGCGCGGCAAAAGTCATCTCCACCAAGATCGATCCCGTCAATCAACGCGCCGTCACCGAGATGGACAAGCTGGTGGAATTGCAGCAGCTAGCCGCGCGCGAGGTGCTGAGCAATTCCGTATCCGCGGACAAGCGCCTGATGGCAATGCTGTATGTGATCGGTGCCGTCCTGATCGGCATCGGCAGCCTGTTCGCATGGATGATTACCCGGAGCATCGCCGTCCCGCTGACGCAGGCAGTGGATGTCGCGCGCCGTGTCGCAACCGGCGATCTCACATCGACCATCAACGAAAAGAGCAAGGATGAAATCGGCCAGTTGTTCGATGCCCTGCGCACAATGAATGGCAGCCTGAGCGACATTGTCGGCAACGTACGTACGGGTACTGAATACATCAGCAACGCATCACGCGAGATTGCGACAGGCAACGCCGACCTGTCGGCGCGCACGGA
>NZ_DASZBA010000052.1:0-5615 GCF_035944575.1 Noviherbaspirillum sp. | reverse complement strand
TCGACATCCACGGTTTGCTCAAGCATTTCGGGCAGTCGCCGTCTTTCTGGTCGTCGCTTGCGCCGCGAGCACAGGAGCTTGAGTTGATGCGGCCGCTTTTTTATGCACTTCGTTATGCGAGCCGGATGCTGGATACGCCTGTTCCGGCAGAAGTGACAAGGGCTTGTGATATTGCGGCTCCGGGTGGCGCACTGCTGCGATTGATGGACACATTGTTCATGCGCGCACTGATGCCGGACCATGTGAGTTGTTCGGACCGATTCACCGGAAGTGCAAGGCAGGCACTTTACCTGCGGGCGAACTGGTTGAGAATGCCGCCGCTGTTACTGATGCGGCACTTGTTTCACAAGGCTTTCATCTCGCCGAAAAAAGAGTAGAAAGAGGCGTATTCACGGGCAACGCGATGCCGGCCTCACATCCATCTTCTTACTTGTGCTGCACGCCTGGCTTGATAATCGGTGGGCTCGCAGACTGCCTGGAAGAGGGGAGGACACGGCGCAGGACATGATGAGCGGCCGTCGAGACGACCTTGGCTGTAAGCCAGGAAGCGATGCCGCATGGCAGCCAGCCTAATGCGATGCCGAGAAATACGCCGTACTCCGCGATTCCATACGCGTATCCGGCAATGAAGACAACGCCTGCGGTCACAATAGCGATTCGCCCCGCCAGGAGCCTGCACTTTTCATCAAATGTGGCGGCGTAAGCCGAGTGGCTGTATGGATCGCTACTTGCATTCCCCATGACTTGCTCCCTGTTGAAGGAGCTATTTAGAGTAAGGGGATCCATCGGCAGTTCCTGTTGTTCATTGATATTCAGCAATCCCGCTGCGTTCGCCGATTTGCGGCAAAAGGCTTCGCATACAACTTGATAATACACTTGATGATGCCTCAAATCTTCCTGATATAGTTGACTTGCGTCAATTAAATAGAGGTCCTGTCGCCGTCTGAAAGCTGATCTATGATGTATGGCGTATTTCGCGAGCTGATACTGCCGCCGGCAAGCCTGTTTTGCCTGCTCGCATTTGCATTGCTTCTTCGCCTTCGTTTTCCGCGCGCCGGCAATGTGCTCGGTGTCGCCTCGATGTTCCTTCTTCTTTTCCTTAGTACGGGCTTTGGCGCTCGTTTGCTTGTCGATCCGCTCGAGCGCCTTGCGCCAGCGCTGCCTTCAGGTCATGGCACGAATGCGGAGGCAATCGTTGTTTTGGCAGCAGGGCGCTACGCCGCTGCACCTGAATTTAACGGCGAAGAGATTCCCGACTATATCGCGCTTGCCCGCTTGCGTTATGCGGCGCGGCTTTACCGGCAAACGGGTTTGCCTATCCTGGTATCAGGAGGAAACGGGACTCCGGATGGCAGATTTCAACCAAAAGCAATCCCAATGGTGGATGCACTGGAAAAAGACTTTGCGATTCCCGTGAGGTGGATCGAACCGGATTCGGCCAATACCGCCGAAAACGCTTCGTTCAGCGCAGCCATGCTGAGGCGGGAAGGTATTACACGTATTTTGCTCGTGACCGACGCAATGCATATGCCGCGTTCCGTAGTAGCCTTCAGCCGGAATGGCATGGATGTCATTCCGGCACCGACGATCTTTTTCAGCGCGGGTCGTCCGACATGGATGGATATCCTTCCCAACGCCGAACATTTGCGGCGATCCTACTACGCTACCTATGAATGGATAGGGCTCGCCTGGTATGCGGTTCGCCCGCCGGCGAATGCCGACGTGCCACCCAAGGTGAATGAGAACTCTGTAGACAGTGGTGCTTTGCGCCAGGCGCTGCGTTAAGCGTCACCCGTGTCCAGGCGGAAGCCGACCTTCAACGTCACCTGATAATGTGCGACCTTGCCATCGACGATATGGCCGCGCGTTTCAGTGACTTCAAACCAGTCTATATTTCTCACCGTTTGCGATGATTTCTCGATCGCGTTACGGATGGCATCGTCGGTGCCTATGGTGGAAGAACCAACGAGTTCAATCAATTTGTAGGTATGTGCAGACATTGATATTCCTTCAATGGTGTATCGGAAATCGTTTGAGCGTTGAATCGCCGCTGCGTTTCGCAAACTGTGAAAGAAATTGCACGTTTTACCCCATCAGAAACGTAAACCTGCCTGCCTTGCATCTCAGAAAAAAACTTGCGCCGACCATGGAATTTCCTGGCGGCACGCAATGTCGAATGCCAGCATCCGGGTTGCCGGATAAAAACGCCGCTTGCGACATCGTCATGCACTCGGCTTTCTTCGCAAAAATCGATGGAACAAATAGTCAGCATGTTGTACGGCCTTTCCGGCATCGCCGCAACGGTTCTGTACATCCCGCAAATCTTGAAGTACCGGCGTGATCCGGTCGCATGCAAATCGATATCCCTTATTTGCTGGAGCGGGTGGGCCGTGCTTGCCGCCATCACGGTGCTGTATGCGCTGTATGTGGTGCGCAATCAATTGTTCGCGGTGGTTGCGGCGATGAATTTCGGCGCTCAGCTCGCGGTCATTTTTTATGGTTTGAAGGCGCGCCGCGCCGGGAAGGCGTCATCGACGCGCAGCCCTGCGGCAACGGATCGCGGCGCCGGTTATCAAAAAGGTTAGGATATGACAATAGCAAACGGGATTGCCGCGGTAATCGGCGCGGCGATCATATGGGTGGGACTGCAATGGTTTAAGCGCTTCCATCTTCGCAAGATGATCGTACGTTATAGGTTGCGTGCAATTGCCGGCGGTTACGGAATCGCCTTCGATCAAGCGCTGAATGCGCATCAAGCACGGTGCGCAGCGCAAAAGAAACGGGTTCGCGCCTGGGAAATGCCGGGCATCCTTGCCGAAGCAAGAGCCGTTTCCGGCATGCGTCCTGCGGCGGGGAGCGAGCCCAAGGTTCGGGCTTACGTGGAGAACGTGTCGGTTCAATACGGTAAGCGGTCGCAAGGCTGAGCATCAGGAGCGATGCTGCAGCCGTCACGAAGGAAAACGCAAGGTCCGCTCGTACTGGTATCCATGCGACGCAAGGTGCGGCGTTAATATTGCTGGTGATGATGGGCGCTGAAGTGGTGTATATTTCCGCACGCTGCGGCGCTTGGCTCGTCGCCGCGCCGGGAAACCGGCGAGGCCGGATGCGGCGACCGTTGGTTGTTTCGTCAAGGCCGGGTTTGTAATGTCGTTTTTTGTACTGTAAAGTCTTGCGGCGGCGGCGAGACGCATTTATTTGCGGCACGCACGCCGCACGGCGCCCGTCCACCGGAAAATCGGCTTGATGCCAGAGCGGCTTGATCCCAAAGGTCCACGTATGAATGCACCAACCCCCGAACTGAATAAAACGACATCGGCCGACACGTTGAAGACCGGGGAAGACCGCTACTTCATTACAGCGCTTTCCCGCGGCCTGGATGTGCTCGCCTGCTTCCGGTCCGGCGACTCTTCGCTAAGCAACCAGCAGATTTCGGAGCGCTGCGGATTGCCCAAGTCCACCGTGACCCGAATCGTCTATACCTTGACCAAGCGCGGTTATCTGATCCAGGTGGAGCCCGGCGGCAGGTATGCGCTCGGCACTGCCACGCTTGCGCTGGGCAGTTCGATGCTGGCACGAATGGACATCCGGCAGTTCGCGCGACCGTTGATGCAGGAGCTGGCCGATTTTGCCGGGGCCACCGTGGCGTTGGGGGTGCGGGACCGTCTGTCGATCATCTATACCGAAGTGGCACGCAGTGCCGCCACGTTGGCGCTGACGTTGCAGGTCGGCTCACGCATCCCGCTGGCGACATCGGCGATCGGTCGGGCATTCCTGGCCAGTGCTTCCGAACGGGAGCGCGCCGCCATCATGAAGCTGGCGGCGGATATGGATGAATCGGCCGCAACTGCGCTGCAGCAAGCGATCGACAAGGCCTTGCGGGACTACCAGGAATACGGCTGCGCGACATCGTTCGGAGAATGGCAGGGCGATGTCAACGGCATCGCGGTCGGTTTCCGATCCTCAGGCGCCATGCCGGCATTGGTGATCAACTGCGGCGGACCGTCTTCCAGCTTATCCAAGGAATTCCTGCTTAGCGAAGTAAAGCCCCGCCTGGTTGCTCTGGCCAGAAAACTCGAATCTTCCGCACTTGCCTGATCACGTCGGCGCCTTCAGGGCGCCGATTTTTCTTAAACTGACGCGAAGACTCCGCTTGCCCGCATGATGCGCTTTTCGCCGACTTGCAGATAGCAATTGGCGAAGGCCAGCCGGGCGCCTATCCGCTGAATATCAACATGCGCCTCCACCCAATCCCCCGGGTGGGCGGCAGCGACGAAATCCGTCGACAGGTTGACGGTCACCATTGGTTTTTCATTGTTTGCTATTGCGATAGCAATGCCAAGCGCACTATCGGCAAGCGTGGTCAGCATGCCGCCGTGCGCGATTCCCTTCACATTCGTATGGCGACCGTCGATGCGCACACCGATAACGGTGCGATCTGGCGTCGCCTGTTTCATGTAGACCGGGCCGAGCAGGGCGAGAAATGCGCTTCCTCGGTCAACCGGTTCGAAGCCCTCGGGGATGGATGATGCTTCTGCAGGCGTGGCAATAACGTGTGCGGTAGATGAATTCATGACGTTAAACAAATATATAAGTTTTGCTGTGCGGAATGATAATCCTAAACTTAAAACTGAGCTTACACTGACATAGGGGATGACATATTGGACCGTGACATCGTACGTCCGGTTTGTGGGGCAAATAAGCTTCTTTTGGATTCCTTGTAGTTCGGTTTGCCATCTTTACAGCGTTCACCTTCGCTGATAATATCCGTTTTGAATTATGGAACTCAGTTTCGCACAGCGGTCTTAAACGCCGCCTTATGTAGTCTTCTATTCGCCTCGTCCTCCTATTCCAATCAAGAGCAAGGTTCATGTCCAACGCACCTTATCAAACCGTACGTAATGTCGCCGTCATCACGCTCGATAACCCGCCCATCAACGGATTAGGCCTTGCTTTGCGGCGGGCAATCGTGGCCGCGGTGGATGCCGCCGCGTCCGACGCGCAAGTGCAGGCCATTGTTCTTATCGGTTCCGACCGCGCGTTTTCGGGTGGCGCCGACGTAAAGGAATTCGGCACGCCGAAGTCCAGCCAGGAGCCGAACCTGCTCACGGTGATCAAGACCGTTGAGACATCCGCCAAGCCGGTAATCGCCGCAATCGGTGGCGCCTGCATGGGCGGCGGCCTAGAGCTGGCCCTCGGTTGCCACTTCCGTGTTGCCAGGGCGGATGCGCAGATTGCGCTTCCCGAAGTGAAGCTCGGCATTCTTCCGGGAGCGGGCGGCACGCAGCGTCTGCCACGCCTTGTCGGGCTGGAGACAGCGCTCAACATGATTGTTTCGGGCAGCATCGTGCCGGCCTCGAATCTGGCCGGCACTGCCTTGTTCGATGAGGTCGTCGAAGACGAATTGCTGCCGGCGGCGCTGGCTTTCGCCGGCAAGGTGATCGACGAGAAGCGGCCCTTGAAGCGGGTCCGCGATATTCGCATTACGGAGCCGGATGCGGAAGCGTTCCTGCAGTTCGCCCGCAACTCCGTCGCTGCGGCAACCAAGCACTTTCCGGCCCCGCTGAAGTGTGCGGAGGCGGTTGGTGCGTCTTATTACAAGCCGTTCGACGAGGGCA
>NZ_DASZBA010000051.1:0-13450 GCF_035944575.1 Noviherbaspirillum sp. | reverse complement strand
TGGAGAACGACACGCTGATGCCGAACACCTCGGTCAGGCCAAGCCAGATGCAGAGGGCTTTCACTTCCGCGATCAGCAGCGCCGCGATGTAGGCGCCGGGAATCGACCCCATGCCGCCGACCACGACCACCACAAAGGCGGCACCTATCGTGACGAGGTCCATCTCCAGGTTGGCCGGTTCGCGCGGCAACTGCAGCGCGCCGCCGAGGCCGGCGAGCAATGCGCCGAGCGCGAACACGCTGGTGAACAGCCATGCCTGGTTGACGCCGAGCGCGCTGACCATCTCCCGGTCCTGGGTAGCGGCACGCACCAGGGTGCCCCAGCGGGTGCGGGTGAGCAGCAGCCACAGGAGGCCGAGCACCACCGGCCCGACAACGATCAGAAATAAATCATAGGTGGGAAACTGGCGGTCGAGGATGGTGACCGATCCGGACAGGCCCGGCGCGCGCGGTCCGAGCAATTCATCCGGGCCCCAGAACCACAGCACCGCGTCCTTGATGACGAGCACCAGCGCGAATGTGGCCAGCAGCTGGAACAGTTCAGGCGCGCGGTAGATCCGGCGCAGCAGAATGATTTCCACCAGGGCGCCGAGCACGCCGACGGCCAGCGCCGCCAGTATCAGCGCAGGCCAGAAGCCCATGCTGCCGCCGAATTTTCCTACCAGCGTATAGGCGACATAGATGCCGACCATGAAGAAGGAACCGTGCGCGAAATTGACGATGCGCGTCACGCCGAAGATCAGTGACAGTCCGGCGGCGACGAGGAATAGCGACGATGCGCCCGCCAGGCCGTTGAGAAGCTGCACTGCGAAGCTTGAGAAGTTCATGAAACGGTCTTTCAGCGGGAGAAGTAAATGATGCGACTACGGTTGCAGTTCCTCCGTAAGGCCCATTCCCCCTTGCAGGGGAAAGGCTGGGATGGGGGTGTGAAGGTCGATCGACTGCATGTAATCGCTCGACCTCACTACCCCCACCCTAACCCTCCCCCTGCATGGGGGAGGGGACTTTACGGGGTTGTAGTTGAATTCTTCTATTCAGCTTATTTTGCTAACCGACAAACCACCCTACTCCGCCGGTCGCAACTTCGCCACTTCCGCATCCGGCGGCAGGTACTTCGCCCCATCCAGATAACGATAGTCCACCATCACGCCCTTGCCGTTCTCGTTCTTCGTCCGGCCGACATACCCGCCCATGGTCGACTGGTGATCCGACGAGCGGTACGTGATCGGCCCGAATGGCGACATGACCTTCAACCCCTTGAACGCCGTGATCATCTTCTCGGTATCGGTGGACTGCGCCTTCTTCATGCCTTCCGCCAGCGACACGATCGCGCTGTATCCGACCACCGAACCGAGGCGCGGATAGTCCTTGAACTTCGCTTCATAGGCGGTACGGAATGCGTTGTGCTCCGGTGTCTGGATGCCGTACCACGGATAACCGGTGACGATCCAGCCGTTCGGGCTTTCATCCTTGAGCGGGTCGAGGTATTCCGGCTCGCCGGTCAGGAGGCTGACCACTTCGCGGTCCTTGAACAGGCCCCTCGTATTGCCGTCACGCACGAACTTCGACAGGTCGGCGCCGAACAGCACGTTGAAGATCGCATCGGGCTTGGCATCGGCGAGCGCCTGCACCACGCTGCCGGAATCCACCTTGCCCAGCGGCGTTGCCTGCTCCGCCACGAACTCCACATCCGGCTGTGCCGCCTTCAGCAACTGCTTGAAGGTTGCCACCGCCGACTGGCCGTATTCATAGTTCGGATACACGAGGGCCCAGCGCTTCTTTTTCAGCTTGGCGGCTTCCGGCACCAGCATCGCCACCTGCATGTAGGTCGACGGACGCAGGCGGAAGGTATAGCGGTTGCCGTTCTGCCAGACGATCTTGTCGGTCAGCGGTTCGGCGGCGAGGAAGAAGACCTTGCGCTGCTTGGCGTAGTCGGTCAACGCCAGGCCGACGTGGGACAGGAAGGTGCCCGTCAACACGTCAACCTTTTCGCGCGACACCAGTTCCTCGGCTGCTCGCACCGCATCGCCCGGGTTGCCGTTGTCGTCACGGATGATCAGTTCCAGCTTCTTGCCGTTGACGCCGCCGGCGGCATTGATCTGCTCGACCGCGAGTTCCAGGCCCTTGCGGTATGGTTCCAGGAAGGCGGGCTGCGCCTTGTAGCTGTTGACTTCGCCGATCTTGATGACGCCTTGGGCATAGGCGGTCGCGGCACTGGTGGCAGCCCAGAGAACAGCGGCAGTGGTGAGCCAGCTGGTGGTCTTCTTCATGTGGTTCTCCTTCGTGGTGGACTAATCGATGCGTCGTTTATTGTGCAATGCGCGCTGTGAATCTGTCAGCGCAAACCATCCTCGCCTTTGATTTCATGGGACTGCAGCCCTCCCACGCGGGGCATTGGCCGGCCGCTGTCGGTGACGACGACGGCAACGACAATCTCGCTGGCACGCGGCGCGTCGGCCACCCGCGCTTCCATGGCGTCGAAGTGGCTGCGCACGAATGCCGCATCCTTGTGCCCCAGCGGCACATCGATCGCGGTGCCGATGCCGCCGATTTTCTTGCTCGATGGCACCAGCGCAGCGCCCTTGCTGACCGCCTGCCGCAATGGCGCACCCAGCTTCGGGTGCAGGATCGCGGCGGCATGTTCCAGTTCGCCGCCCTCGCCCACGATCGCCGCCTTGCCGTAGCTTTGCGCCTGGTCGGGTGCGATGCCGAGCGCCTCGACCGCGCGGCTGCCAAGCAGGCCGCCCAGCTCTTCGCCGATGGCGATCAGTTCATCAAGAGACTCGGCATAGCGGCCGGCGTAGGGATTGTCGATCACCGCCATGGCCAGCGCCTTGCGGGTAGGCGGATCGACGGGCCTGCCCATCTCCGATCGGATTTCGTCAACCTGCACGATGAGCTTGCGAATCTTGACTGCCATGGCCTGGTCCTTCCAGTAAGTGAATGTTGACGATCGGTTCAGCGCAAGCCGTCCCATTGTGAAATGGCGTTCGCCGCCAGGCCGCCGACGCGGGCATGGATGCGCGGGCCGGTGCTCATCGCGAGGAACACCACCATTTCATCGGCGCGCGGCGCGCCGGGAACCCGCGCCTCGATCGCATCGAAATGGCTGCGCACGTAAGAAGCATTGATGTGGGTCAGCGGAACATCGAGGGTTGCTCCCGGTCCGGCCACTTTCTTGGTTGACGGCACGATGGACAGCGCGTTGCCGGGCTGTCCATTGCTGTTCGCGGAAGCTTCCTCCGTCCACCCCAGCAGTTCCCGCATCGCATAGCCGCCCGGCACATGCCACAGTGCGCCGTGTTCCAGTTCGCCGGCGGAACCGATGATGGCGCCCTTGCCGTAGCCTTCGATGCGTTCCACAGGTACGCGCAGGTGCGACAGGAGTTCGCGCGCGAACCGCAGTCCCACTTCGTTGAGCTGCTCCATCATCGGCAGGATATCGGGCTCGAAGCGCCCCGCATACGGATTGGTGAGCACCACGCCAATATACCCCCGGCGCAGCGGCGTCGCCGGCACCGGCCCGAATTCATGGTGGATGTCCTCCACGTGGCTGAAGACACGGCGTATATCGATCATGAGGCGCTCCGGGTGGGTATGGTCATGGAGATTATCAGAGAGTTTTTAACACAATGCAGCGGATGCGCAACCGGCGAGCCGGAATTGCGCCGCTAAACGTTCAGGGATGCATGGCGACTGTCCCGTCATGCTCTCGTGCAAGCCTGTCAGAAGCCGTATTCCCCGTCCCTGGCAGACGAGTACTGCATCGAAGATCAATACCTGCTCTTGCAAGCGTCGTGCCTGCGCAAGGCCGGCGCTCAGGGCGGCGTCGATCAGCCCGGATTCCAGGCGCGGCACATCCACGGTCACCGGAATATCGCCAAGATCGGCGTTGTCCTTGAGTTGATTGGCAGGCATGCGCTTGATGCGCACATCGTCGATGTTGACCGCATTGGCAATCACCGTGGCGGCGGCATCGGCCTGCGCTGCGGAGGCGGCGAGCACCGTGACGCTGTCGGCGATGCCGAGCGAGAAGCTGCGCCCGCCCCAGCCGCTGGTGGCCACGCCGCGGACCGGCATGGATGACGTGATCATGATCGCGCCATCGACCTGCAGATCGCCGCGCAGCGCATCCTGCGTGGCAGTAACGATATCGGTGCAGACACCGACCCGGTATGAGGCATCCGCACCCAGGTGGAGCGCAATGTCGCCGCCGTTGTTCACGGCGGCGCGGTCGATGCCGGGGCGGTCGTAGCAGGCGATGATTTCCTGCGCCACCGCGCCCGCCACCGCCGCCATCGGCGTGATGAACGAGGCGCGAAACGGATGGCATGCGGCCCACATGCGTCGTGCGACCGTGCCCGTGAGCGGGCAGGCGTCGCCGACCGGTCGTTGCAGTGCGGGGAGTTCACTGACCAGATCCGGCAACACGGTCTGAAAGCGCCGCCATGCATCCCGATGCGCGGCACGAACCGCATCCTGCCGTCCGTCCGCCTGAATGACGAGGTCGATCGGACCATGCGAGAAATGCAGGCGTCCATCCGGGAGTTTGTTGAATTGGGGCGCCATGGTATCGGCTCCGGTCAGCCCAGCATCGGGCCGACTGCTGCCGGCCACTCGTTGACGGACGGCTGCTGCACCCATTTGCGTCCGGTTGGCGCGCCTTCGTTATGCCAGGCGCCGGTTTCGAGCACCGAAGCGAGCGTGCGTACATATTCCATGTGGCCGCCCAGCGCCTGGTAGTCGGCCAGTTTCATGGTGAACTCGATCGGCGCGACGATGGCGGGCGTCGGCACGGTGCCGAAGCTGTTGTCCGGCATGCGCATGACGTCGGTCATGATGGTGATGCCGCCGCCAGGCCAGATGTAGGCCGGTGCGCCACCGCAGGTAACGTTGACCATCGCCTGCTTGATCGAGCGTGTCAGCAACACCGGGTTTTCCGTCACGCCGGCACGCAGGCTGCCGCCGGCGCCGCCGAGAAACAGGACGGTCGTGAGGGACGGCTCACAATTTTCGCCGATGCGCTGCACCACTTTTTCGACTTCGGACGGCATCGGCTGCTCGACCGGATGCAGGTTGTCGTCGAGGATGAACCAGGCGGCATGTTCGCCGGTGGTCGATGTCATCAGCAGCCGCATTCCCGGGCGCGCGATGGCCTGGTCCCAGCCTTCGATGATGGCGAGCGGGTCGGCGATGTCGGTGCCGCCCCAGCCCACGCCGGGATTGGCGACCTGGAAATAGCGGCCGGGCGTCGATTTGCGGCCGCGGATCTTGACGCCGGACAGCGGCATGTCGAGGCAGCGGCCCGCCTGGTGCTCGGTGAGCACACCGGTGATATGGTCGTCGACGACGATGACCTCATCGGCAAGGCCAAAGAATTGCCGCGCGAAAATGCCGATCGTCGCCGATCCGCATCCGACCCGCATGCGCTGTTCTTCGACGCCATTGACGATGGGCGCGCGGCCGGCCTGGATCAGGATTTGGGAGCCGCCGTCGATGCTGAGGTCCGCCGATTGCTTGTTACCGAGGCGCTGCATCATTTCCACCGTGAGGCGGCCTTCCTTCTTGCTGCCGCCGGTGAGGTGGTGAACGCCGCCGAGCGACAGCATCTGGGAGCCGTACTCGGCGGTCGTCACATGGCCGACGACCTCGCCCTTGTAGCGGACGTTCGCCTGTTCCGGGCCGAGATAGCGGTCGGTGTCGATCTTTACCTTGAGGCTGCAGTAGCTGAAGATGCCCTCGGTCACCACCGTCACCATGTCGACGCCGCCGGCGTTGGATGAGACGATGAAGGGCGCGGGCTTGTAATCGGGATAGGTGGTGGAGGAACCGACGCCGGTCACGAATACCTCGCCGGATTGCAGCAGGTCGCCGTTCCATTCGGCTTCGGCGACGGCATTGCCTTCGGTGGCGGGCAAAACGGGGCGGCCGGTGAACGGCACGACCGCGCCATTCTCCGACGCCAGGGTCTTTCTCAGGAGAACCACCGGATCGACCCGCACCAGGGTGCCGTCGACATTGGCGTAGCGGTCGCAGGCGCCTGATCTCCCGGCAGTGATCTGACACAGTACCGGACAGGCATTGCATTCGATCTTGTCGCTGGCCATGCGCTCGCTGCGCGGCTTTGCACGCTCAAGGATTTGCGCCTCGAACTCCGGCAGGCCGTCGGTCTTGGTGTGCTCGGTCATGATGCTCGCGTCTCCGGTGAACTGCGATCAGGCTGCCATTTTTCGCAGCGCTATTTTTCCAGGCATCGTCTACTGCGTTCCGTCAGGCTCCCTCCTCCTGCGAAGGGGATGAGCCATGCGGAAAATCCAGTTCGGCAGCAAGCTCCTGCAACCCGCCACAGGGCACACCGCCCAACACTTTCCAAATATCCTTCGATGTAGTGTACACTACATTTTCGTTTAGTGTACACTACATATTCATGTTGTAGTCTCTACATCAACCGAAGTTCGCAGGCCTGTCCACAAGGAGATTCCGATGACCCACGTTGTCACTGAAACCTGCATCCGCTGCAAATACACCGACTGTGTCGATGTCTGCCCGGTGGATTGCTTCAAGGAAGGCCCGAATTTCCTGGTGATCGACCCGGACGAGTGCATCGATTGCGCGGTATGCGTTTCCGAGTGCCCGGTGGAGGCAATTTATGCGGAAGAAGACCTGCCAGCAGGCATGCAGGCGTTCACCGGACTCAATGCCGAACTGGCCGCCGTATGGCCGACAATCTCAAAACGCAACGGCCCGTTGCCGGAAGCGGATGCATGGAAGGAACAGACTGGTAAACTGGCGTATTTGGAACGCTGAAAACGGACCTCCGCCTTCCCGGGGTCCCCAGGCTGAACTTTTTATGTTGACTATGGAGAGAATATGAGTGCCCTTAACGAAGAGCGGGTTTTGTCCGTTCACCACTGGACCGACCGCCTTTTCACGTTCACCACGACACGCGATCCGTCGCTGCGTTTCAGCAACGGCCATTTCACGATGATCGGCCTGCGGGTGAATGGCAAACCCCTGCTGAGGGCGTACAGCATCGTCAGTGCGAATTACGAAGACCATCTGGAATTCCTCAGCATCAAGGTGCCGGACGGTCCCCTGACCTCCCGCCTGCAGAATATCCAGGTCGGCGACACCATCATCGTCGGCCGCAAGCCGACCGGCACGCTGGTCACCGACTACCTTCTCCCCGGCAAGCGCCTGTACCTGCTGTCCACCGGCACCGGCCTGGCGCCGTTCATGAGCATCATCCGCGACCCGGAAACCTACGAAAAATTCGAACAGGTCATCCTGGTCCACGGCGTGCGGCAGGTCGATGAACTGGCCTACCACGACGTGCTGGTCGAGCATCTGCCGAACCATGAATTCCTCGGCGACATGATCACCAGCAAACTGCGCTATTACCCCACCGTCACCCGCGAGCAATACAAGAACATGGGCCGCGTGACCGACCTGATCACCAGCGGCAAGCTGTTCGAAGATTTAGGCGTGCCAAAGCTGGATCCCGCCATCGACCGGGTGATGATCTGCGGCAGCCCGGGCATGCTGCGCGACCTGAAAGTCATGCTGGAGAAAGACGGCTTCAAGGAAGGCAATACCTCGACGCCGGGCGATTTCGTAATCGAGCGCGCATTTGCGGAACAGTAATCTCATGCCGCCCGCAGCGGTACCGCGGGCGGCAAGTCCGATTTCCTCCACGTTCAACGGGTAACGGTCCACTATGGCGACATCTCCTCCCCGGCGCACCGCTGCCGGCACCACAGCCGCAAGGCGGCCCCGGGTGCGCGAGATGGCCGCCCAGGCGACACAGGAAAACATCCTGCGCGCGGCGACGAAGGTATTCGCCAAGAATGGTTTCGCCGGCGGCCGCATCGAGGAAATCTCGAAGGCGGCCAAGTCCCATGACCGGATGATCTATTACTACTTCGGCAACAAGGAGGAGTTGTTCATCGCGGTCATCGAGGATACCTACCGGCGTTTCAATGAAGCGGAATCCAAGCTCGTCCTCAAGATGGACAATCCGGTGGAGGACCTGAAGACGCTGGTGCGCTTCATGTGGACCTATTACCAGCAGAACCCGGAATTCATCACCCTGCTGAACAGTGAAAACCTGCATCGGGGCAAACATATTTCCAAGTCGATGCGCGCGCGCGAGTATTCATCGCCCGCCATCTCGCTGATGGACAGCGTGCTCAAACGCGGCGCCGAAATGCGCCTGTTCCGCGCCGATGTGCGGGCGCGCGACATCTACCTCATGAGCGCCGCCCTCGCCTATTTCTACACCTCCAACCGCTTCACGCTGTCAGCCTTCCTCGGCGAAGACCTGGCCGCACCGGAAGCGCTTGCGTATTGGGAAGATTTCATCACCTCCGCCGTCATACGCCAGGTATCGATCACCTCGGATGCCGCGGAGGCACGGCCTGCCACCGACGAACGACAACGGCCGGCCGCCTGACAATTTCATCCATCACAGGAGACATCCCATGGCAGACGCAGCTACCAGTTCGGCATCCGGCAAGGTCGTGATCAAACATATCGGCTTGCTGCTTTCGGGGGACATCGACCGGCCGATCCTCGACGCCGATACCATCGTGATCCATGACGGCCTGATCACTGCCGTCGGCAAAGAGGCCGATTGCGACACCGCGCAGGCCGACGTCACCATCGACGCGCGCAGAACCTGCGTCGCGCCGGGGCTGATCGACAGCCATGTGCATCCGGTGTTCGGCGACTGGACACCGCGCCAGAACCAGCTCGGATGGATCGATTCCACCATGAACGGCGGCGTCACCAGCATGATTTCCGCCGGGGAGGTGCACCTTCCCGGCCGTCCCAAGGACATCATCGGCTTGAAGGCGCTCGCCATCACGGCCCAGCGCGCATTCGACAATTTCCGCCCAGGCGGCGTCAAGGTCATTGCCGGCGCGCCGGTGATCGAGAAAGGCATGACCGAGCATGACTTCAAGGAACTCGCCGAAGCCGGCGTCACGCTGCTCGGCGAAGTGGGGCTCGGCTCGGTGAAGGCCGGCGAGGAAGCGCAGAAGATGGTGGCATGGGCGCGCAAATACGGCATCCAGAGCACCATCCATACCGGCGGCCCGTCGATTCCCGGCTCCGGCCTGATCGACAAGGATGTGGTGCTCGAGGCCGATGCCGACGTCATCGGCCACATCAACGGTGGCCACACCTCGCTGTCGGAAGCCCATGTCTGCGAACTGTGCGAAAAATCCAGCCGTGCCATCGAGATCGTTCACAACGGCAATGAACGCGTCGCCATCGCGGCTGCCCAGACGGCCATGCAGCTGAAGTGCCCGCACCGCGTGATCCTCGGCACCGACGGTCCGGCGGGTTCAGGCGTGCAGCCGCTCGGCATCCTGCGCATGATCGCCCTGCTCTCGAGTTTGGGACGCATCCCGCCCGAGCTGGTGTTCTGCTTCGCAACGGGGAATACGGCCCGCATCCGCAACCTCAACTGCGGCCTGATCGAACCCGGCCGTGCGGCGGATTTCGTCTTCATGGACAAGGCCCAGCATTCAGTCGGACGCGATCTGCTCGACAGCGTGCAGTTGGGCGATCTGCCCGGGGTCGGCATGGTGATGATCGATGGCATCGTGCGCTGTGGACGCAGCCGCAATACGCCGCCTGCCACTGAAGTGCCGGTCGTCGTGCCAGCCGGGCGTTAAGACGGCAAGAAATCAGCCAGGTGTCATTTCCTTGGTGGCGCGATGCCGACGCGGCTGCACGCTATCACCTGCCGAAGCCGGTATCCGCATGTTCCGGGCAGCGACTTCAGCTGCTGCACGCAGTCGCTGCGCAAGCCCACTGATGGACGAGCGTCGCGTAGATTCAGGCTTACGGGCAAGGACGAGGATTTCATCCCAATTTGGCACCATCTCGCCGTTTCCGGCCTTGCGTGATTTCGCGTGGCGCTCAGTGCGCCCTGTCGCCAATCCGGCCGCGTGCAGTAATTCATTAACGGCTTGCTCGTCATGGAATGTCATCCGAGGATGCCTGCCGTCGTTCCATGAATGCTCCGTCCCAAAGAACGAGGCGCAGAAATAGCCGCCCGGCCTCAGGATGCGTGCAACTTCCTTGATGGTTTTTTCCAGTTCATTACCCTGGATGAAAGGCATGACCCATTGCGCATTTACGAGGTCGATTGAATTAGTGCGCGCCCTCGCATCTTGCAAAACCCCGGCAACGACCGTCACACCTTTAAGCTTTCTTTTCCGTAAGGCTGCTGCAGCTGATGGCGACGGGTCTATTGCCATGACCTGCCATCCCTTGCAAACGAGCGCATGACTATCACGCCCTCCTCCCGCACCAAGGTCGATTGCCCTGCCTGCGCGACTATGCGCTGGATCACGAAGAAACAGTTGCAGTCCACGGGTCGGATCGTCTCGTTTCGCCGTGTTGCGAATCAGATTGTCGAAGAGAGGCGGGTGAAGGGGTTGCGGTTGCGCGTCATGGTGTCTGTGCCGGATTTCAGGCGGTTGCGCGAAGCAATTCAACATGCGACACAAATTTTTCGCAAGGATAGCCATTGATGTTTTCCTTGTGCCAGGTATCGTGCCATGCCGCATAAGGAGAGAGCTTCTACAGTGGCAGTGGCATTCTGCGATAAGTGGCGCAAGGTCACTACCAGTTCCATCCAATGACAATGCTCCAGCCAAAGCGCTCCGGCTGGAAAGAGGAAAGAAAAATCAGGTACGTCGGAAACGGTCCACCAGCTCGATCAGCCTCGGACGCACTTCGTTGAGCAGGAATTCCGGCGACAGGTTGAATGCCGGTCCGCCGCAGTTGATGCTGAGGATCGCGCTGCCGTTGTTCGGCTTGAAGGCGACCGCAATCGCATTTACATCGCGCTGCCAGCTTCCGAACGATGTACAGCAACCGAGCGTATGGTATTCCTCGATCGAGCGGTTGACGCCGTCGCGGATGCTCGGCCATTTCATTTCATCGAGTTCGCGCACCCTTTCGAGGATGTCGTTGCGCTCGGTGCTGCCCGCTTCGGCGAGGTAGGCGCGGCCCATTGCCGTGATGGCGATCGGAATCCGCGCGCCGACGTCGAGCCGCAGCGTCAGCGCCGCCTGGCTGCGGCAGTTTTCGACGTAGATCATGCTGAGACGGTCGCGCATGCCGAGGGAGACGGTGGCGTGCGAGAAGTCGGCGAGTTCCTGCATATAGGGACGGGCGAACTGCCGGATGTCGAGCTTGGACAGCATCGCGCTTCCCAGCGCCAGGCTGGCGGTGCCGAGCCGGTATTTGCCCATGTCGTCGTCGTATTGCAGGTAACCGAGCTTGGTCAGTGTGTAGGTGAGACGGGAGACGGTGGATTTCGGCAGCTTGCTGCGATCGGCGAGCTCCTGGTTGCCGAGCAGCTTCTCGCCGGACCGGAAGCATGCAAGCACTTCCAATCCCCGGGCCAGCGCGGTCACGAAGTGCCGGTCTTCCTTGGCATTTGACTTCTGCACCACAGGGACTTGTTCTTCGTTCATTTCTTTTGCCATGGTTTTCGTCAGCATGATGTTTTGCTCGGTTAGGTACTGCGCTTAGTTATTGCGCTGATGCGGACTACTCGTATGCGCCAGGCGCATCCTGAAAGTCATTCTTTGCTTCGCCATCGCTTGCTTTCCGCGCCATCACGCGGCCGCATCGGACAGCGGTGCAAAAACTCGCTGCATTATCCTGTAAATCCCCCTGCTCACCAATAACCAACACCACCCGCAAGCGGCACGCCGCCGTGTCAACGGGCCGGTCAAATGCAAACATCTATGTGGCGCTGCTTCCACGCTCCGCCGCCATGCGTTGCAATTCCTTCTTCAGCACCTTGCCGGTCGCCGCCGCCGGAAGGTGTTCGAGCACCACGATCTCGCTCGGCATCTTGTACGGCGACAGATTGGCTTTCAGGTGGGCGCGCAGCTTGTCCATATCGACCGCCACGCCTTGCGACGGTTCGACAAAGGCGACTACTTCCTCGTTGCCATCCACCGCACGCCCCACGACTGCAGACTGCACTACTTCCGGATAGGCATTGAGCACCTGCTCCACCTCGACGGGATAGACATTGAATCCCGAACGGATAATCAGCTCCTTGCTGCGTCCGACGATGAACACCGCGCCGTCGTCTTCCATTCGCGCCAGGTCACCGGTGCGCAGCCAGCCGTCTTCGGTGACGGTTTCGGCGGTCAGTTCCGGCGCGCGGTAATAACCCTTCATCACATTCGGTCCGCGCACCCACAGTTCGCCGATACCCTCGGCGCTGTTCTCCGCGCCGTGCAACTTGATTTCGACACCAGGGATCGCCAGGCCCACCGAGCAATCGGTGCGCGGCGCATCGAGCCGGGTTTGACAGATCGATGGCGACGCCTCGGTCATGCCATAGCCGTTTTGCAGCGGCATGCCGAACATCTTTTCAAAGCCCTGCTTCAGCGGCAAGGTCAACGGGGCGCCACCGGACTGCGCGACGCGCAGCTTGGGTGCTGGCACGGAAATACCTTTCGTCTCGCCCCATTCGACCAGCTTGGCGTACATCGCCGGTGCGCCATGCAATACCGTGATGCCGCCCTCCCCCAGCGCGTGCACCAGATCACCGACCTGAAAGCGGGGCACCAGGCGCAATGCGGCGCCCGACATCAATGGCGCCATCAGCAGCGAAGAGAGTCCATACACATGCGACAACGGCAGGACGCCATAGACGACATCTTCCGGCGTCATCCTGCGCATGCGGGTGGTATTGGCGCCGACGAACATCAGATTGGCATGCGTGAGCATCACCGCCTTGGGCGCGCCGGTAGTGCCGGAGGTGTACACCATCGCGGCCACCTGCTCGGCGCCGTCATACGCGACCGGCTCGGGAACCGCCGCTTCGTTCAGCGCACCCAGCATCAGTCCGCCGATGCCGGGCCACTCCACCGGTTGTGCGCCGCGTGCCTCGCCGTGCGCCTTGGCCTGCGGCGACACCGCGCTGAAGTACAGCGCGCGGCGCGCGCCGGAGTGGCTGAGGAAATTATCGATTTCCCGTTCGGAAAGACGGGCATTGACGCTGGCGGACCATGCATCGAGACGGCTGACGGCCAGGATGCATACGCACAGGGCGACCGAATTTTCCGCCACCAGCAGCACGCGATCACCGGCGCGCACGCCGGCCTCCCGCAGGCGATCAGCCACCGCATCCACGATGCCGCCGAGTTCGCCGTAGGTAATAGTGCGATCGGCATCGATCAGCGCGGAACGCTCGGCATGACTGGCTGCCCAAGGCAGAAAGGCTTCATGGATACGGCGCGGCAGCGGCGCGGCTTGGTTCATCTCATTCCTCTGTATGCGGGCAATATGCGACGGACTTCAGCAAGCGGATGCAGTTTCGTCGTCACGGGAATTTGCCATGGATCATGGCGCCGATGGTGTCATAAGCGCATTGAAAAATCAATGTATTTGCAGAACTTGGTTCTGCA
>NZ_DASZBA010000050.1:0-4959 GCF_035944575.1 Noviherbaspirillum sp. | reverse complement strand
CCGAAAGTCCTGCTGATGGATGAACCGTTCGGTGCGCTTGATGCGCTCACCCGCGCGCACCTGCAGGATGAATTGCTGAAGATCGTCGCCAAGACGAATTCGACAGTGGTGATGGTGACGCACGATGTCGATGAAGCGGTGCTGCTGTCCGACCGTATCGTGATGATGACGAACGGGCCGGCAGCCACCATCGGCGATATCGTGAATGTCAGGCTCGAACGGCCGCGAGACAGGGTGGCGCTGGCGCAGGACCCGTTGTATGTGGAGTACCGGAGGTCGGTGCTGGAGTTCCTGTATCACCGCCAGGCGAATCCGGCGGTGTTGAAGGAGGCGGCCTAGTAGTTGGCTCGGGCCAAACTATAAACGGGTTGGCAGGCATTGGCGGAAAGGCACCTTCTCCCTTGCGGGGGGAAGCGGGGCCGACGGATTGCGCTTACAAGCGCGATCCTCTTGGTTGGGATGGGGCGGCCCGCGCAGGGGTAGTGGGGTCGAGCATTTGCATGCGATAGCTCGACCTCACGATCAACTCCCGCTCGAATCACCCTACCACGATCAAATATAACAACAGCAAATTCATCACAATCGACATCACCGCCACCGCGCGCCACAGCGACAAAGGGTCACGCTTTGCCAATGGTGTCGCCGGCAGCCCTGGCAGCGGATTCGCCGCACCCCGTTCCAGCGCCAGCAGAAATTCCTCCGCCGTCTCGAATCGATCCGACGGGTCGCGCGCCACAGCCTTCAGCACCACGTTTTCCAGCCATACCGGCACGTCCGGCCGGTATCTGCTCGGCGGTACCGGATCGCCGAATCGCGGGTTCTGGAATGGTTCGATCTCGCCATACGGATAGCGCCTGGTGAGCATTAGGTATAGCGTCACGCCGGCCGCATAAACATCGGTCTGCGGCGACGGCGGCTCATGCGCGAATTGTTCCGGTGCGAGGAAGGAAGGCGTGCCGGCCTGAGGCGCTTCCAGCACATTCTCCGCCTCCAGTCCGGAATGCGCCACGCCCAAGTCCAGCAGGCGCAACTCGCCGTCGATGCCGAGATGCACATTGGCCGGTTTGATATCGCGATGGATGATGCTGCGACGATGCAAGGCACCCACCGCCCGTACCAGCTTTTCACCATGCGCGATCACTTCCGGCACGGTGAAATGCGCCCCTTCGTCCAGCCGCTGCTGCACGGTGTAGCCGTCGTGCCATGTGGTCAGGTAATACAGGAAGTTCTTTTGCTCCGGCGCGATGACCTGCGGGAAGAAACGCGCAACCACCCTTTTTGCGAGCCATTCCTCATGAGCGAAGGCGGATCGCTCGCGTGGGTCGTCCGCTGCTTCCGGCTGCAGGGTTTTCAGCGCCATCCTGCGTTGGGTACGGGGATCAACCACCCGGTAGAGCAGGGTGGCCCGCGACGAATGCACCAGCGCTTCGACCTCCATGCCGTCGATGGACTGGCCCGTTCGCAACTTCGGCAACGCCGGCAACTGCTGCGACAGAGACAACGCGTCCCGCAGGTTTTCCTCCGGCAGCCCGAGAACCTGGAGCACCAGTGCGCTGCTGTTGTCGGTGGAACCGCCTGCCTGCGCCGTCTCCACCATCGCGGCGGCGGCGCTATCCGCATCCAGGCGTCCAAGCGCTACTTCCGACAGGAGGCTGGTGATGTCGTATTCGGTCATCCATGCCCACACGCCATCCGATGCAAGCAGGAATACATCGCGTTCGCGCAGTTCTCCCATGCCGTGATCGATCGCCAGCCGCGAGTCGAGGCCGATAGCCCGCGTCAGCACGTGCTGCATCTCGGGTCTGTCCCATACGTGATCGGTGGTAAGGCGGGTCAGGGCGCCGCCGCGCAACAGGTACAGCCGTGTGTCGCCGACATGGGAAAAATAGTAGAAGCCGCCCCGCAGCACCACCGAGGTCAGCGTGGTTGCCATGCCGGCCAGTTCGCGCCGCGCCGATCCCTGTTTTTGCACCCAGCCGTTGATCGCCTTGATCACGCGGTCGAGCGCCTGGGTCACCGGCCAGGTGTCCGGAGTTGCATAGTAGTCGGCAAGCAGGCCTCGCACGGTGTATTCCGCCGCCTCACGGCCGCCGTCGTTGCCCGACACGCCGTCGGCAATCGCGGCAATCAGGCCCTTGGTGGACAGTTCCGGCTGGTCCGGCGTGACCATGCCGACGAAATCCTCGTTGCGTTCGCGGGGGCCGGCGAGCGTGGCGTGGCCCGCGGCAATGGTAAGTGGCATGGAGAGACTTCTTGTGGTCGATGACAACCGATTTTATCTCTCCGGATCTAAATTTTTGCGGATGTCATCGCCGCGCTGCCCCACGTGGTGCGCCAGCGTCCCTTCACGGCCGACAAACCAAGCAGGGCCGCGACCGCCAGTGATGCAAACAAAACAAGTCCGAGCTGATAGTTGCCGGTGAGCTGTTTTGAATAGCCAAGGCTGGAAGCGAGATAGAAGCCGCCGATGCCGCCCGCCATCCCCACCAGGCCTGTCATCACGCCAATTTCCTTGCGGAAGCGTTGCGGCACCAGCTGGAACACGGCGCCATTGCCCGTACCCAATGCCAGCATGGCAAAAACAAACACGACGACGGCCGCTGCTGCCGACTGCAGACCAAAGCTTGCGATGAACAAAAATACGGCGGCAAGGACATACATTATCGATAAGGTTTTGATGCCGCCGATGCGGTCGGCGATGCGTCCGCCGAGTGGCCGAACCAGCGATCCCGCGAACACGCAGGCAGCGGTGAAGTAGCCGGCGGTGACCGGCGACAGTCCGTACTGGCTGTTGAAGTAGATCGTCAGCGACGAGGCCAGTCCCGAGAAGCCGCCGAAGGTGACGCTATAAAAGAACATGAACCACCACGCATCCTTGTCCTTCAGCACATGCAGGTACTCGACCAGTGATTTCGGCGGCGGTGCCGACGGCGCATCTTTCGCAAACACCATGTACACCAGCAGCGCGATTCCGAGCGGGATAAGGCAAAGGCCGAAGACGTTCTGCCAGCCGAATGCGATCGCCAGCGCGGGCGCGAACAGTGCGGCGAATGCCGTGCCGGAGTTGCCGGCGCCGGCGATACCCAGCGCGGTACCCTGGTGCTCGGGCGGATACCAGCGCGATGCCAGCGGCAAGGCAACGGCAAATGCCGCGCCGGCGACGCCGAGCAGCACGCCGAGGAACAACAGGCTTTGATAGCTCGCCAATTGACCGAGCCACGCCCAGGTGAGTCCGGCAATGACGACCACTTGCCCGATCAGGCCGGCTTTCTTCGGCTTGAGGTGATCGACCAGCACTCCCATCACGATGCGCAGCAACGCACCGGCCAGCAGCGGCGTAGCCACCATCAAGCCTTTCTGTGCCGGCGTCAGTCCGATATCAGTCGAGATCTGTACCGCGAGCGGTCCGAGGATCACCCAGACCATGAAGCTGAGATCGAAATAGAAGAATGAGGCCAGCAATGTCGGCGTGTGGCCGGCTTTCCAGAATGAGGTCTTTTGCATCCGATGCCTTCGATCCAAAATTGTGAATGTGATGAACGGGCCTGCACGATGCAAGTGCTATGCCATTCATTTTTCGTGCATACCGTAGCGTCTTCGCGGGCACGACATGCACCGCCATGTGGATTCCGCGGAATCGAACATCGAACATGCACCTGCGCGGTGCGGTTTGCGTCACATCATGGTGCTTATGTGCGACGCGGAGAACCTGCGATGAATGGCATCCCTCTTGCTTATAACGGCTTCGAGAATTGTTTAACGCTTCAATGGCGAAGCTGAAAGGTGAGGGAGCTTTAATGAAGAAGCTGAAATTGGTCATGGTGGGCAACGGCATGGCCGGCGTGCGCACGCTGGAGGAACTGCAAAAGATCGCTCCGGATATCTACGACATCACGGTATTCGGCGCCGAGCCGTATGCGAACTACAATCGCATCCTGCTTTCCCCGGTGCTCGCCGGCGAGCAGACCGTCAAGGACATCATGCTCAACGATGTCGACTGGTATGCGGAAAACAATATCCAGCTCCATCTCGGGAAGAAGATCGCGCGGATCGACCGCGTCAAGCGCATGGTGACCGCGGAGGACGGCACCACCGCCGAATACGACCGCCTGCTGCTGGCAACGGGCTCCAATCCCTTTATGCTGCCGGTGCCGGGCAAGGACCTGAAGGGCGTCATTTCCTACCGCGATATCCATGACACCAACGCGATGATCGACGCCGCGCAGGTGCATACCCATGCGGTCGTCATCGGCGGCGGCCTGCTCGGGCTGGAAGCGGCCAACGGCCTGAAGCTGCGCGGCATGGATGTCACCGTCGTGCACTTGCCCAACTGGCTGATGGAGCGGCAGCTCGATCCGGTCGCCGGCAAGATGCTGCAGAAATCGCTGGAAGACCGCGGCCTCAAATTTTTACTCGAGAAGAACACCAAGGAGCTGATCGGCGACGAAGACGGCCGGGTGAAGGCAATCCGTTTCACCGACGGGCTCGAAGTGCCGGCGCAACTGGTCGTGATGGCGGTCGGTATCCGGCCCAACACCACGCTGGCCGAATCGGCAGGGCTGTACTGCAACCGGGGCATCGTCGTCAATGACACGATGCAGACCTACGACCCGCGCATCTACGCCGTCGGCGAGTGCGTCAATCATCGCGGCACCGCTTACGGACTGGTCGCGCCGCTGTTCGAGATGGCCAAGGTATGTGCGAACCATCTGGCGAATTTCGGCATTGGCCGCTACCAGGGATCGGTCACGTCGACCAAGCTCAAAGTGACCGGCATCGACCTGTTCTCCGCCGGAGAATTCATGGGCGGAGAGGGCACGGAGGAAATCGTGCTGTCGGACCCGATAGGCGGCGTCTACAAGAAATTGGTTCTCAAGGAGGATAAGCTGGTGGGCGCATGCCTCTATGGCGACACGGTCGACGGCTCCTGGTATTTCCAGCTTCTGCGGGAGGCGAAAA
>NZ_DASZBA010000049.1:0-2489 GCF_035944575.1 Noviherbaspirillum sp. | reverse complement strand
CGTGCCGTCGCCAGTTTGGCCTTGTAGAAGTTGTCGCCGGAATCCTGCTTCTCCAACGCGATCTTCGCCATCTGCGCGAAGAAGTAGGCGAATACCATGTGTCCGACCACGCGCAGATACGGAACGGCCGCGGCGCCGACTTCATCCTGGTTCTGGAATGCCTTCATGCCGATTTCCATCGTCAGCTTGCCCACCTTGTCGCCGATGTCGCCGAGCGGCGTGATGAATTCCGACATCGCTTCGTCGGTGCCGTTCTCTTCCACGAACGCCTTGACCTTGTCGCCGAACTTGCGCAGCTTGGCGCCGTTGTCCATCAGGATCTTGCGGCCCAGCAGGTCCAGCGACTGGATGGTATTGGTGCCTTCATAGATCATGTTGATGCGGGCGTCGCGCACATACTGCTCCATGCCCCACTCGGAGATGAATCCGTGGCCGCCGTATACCTGCATGCACTCGGAGGTCGCGATCCAGCCGTTGTCGGTCAGGAAGGCCTTGATGATCGGGGTAAGCAGCGCGACTTCGTCAGCGGCATCCTTGCGTACCTGCTCGTCCGGATGATTGAGTTCACGGTCGATCTGCAGCGCGATGTAGGAGCTGAACGCACGGCCGCCTTCGGCGAATGCACGGGCGGTCAGCAGCATGCGGCGAACGTCCGGATGGACGATGATCGGGTCGGCCGGCTTGTCCGGTGCCTTCACGCCGGACAGGCTGCGCATCTGCAGGCGGTCCTTCGCATACACCACCGCGTTCTGGTAAGCGACTTCGGTCAGGCCCAGCGACTGCATGCCGACGCCGAGACGGGCCGCATTCATCATCACGAACATGGCGTTCAGGCCCTTGTTCGGCTCGCCGATCAGCCAGCCGATGGCGCCGTCCATGTTCATCTGGCAAGTGGAGTTGCCGTGGATTCCCATCTTCTCTTCGATCGCACCACAGAAAATCTTATTGCGTTCGCCCGGTGTACCGTCGGCGTTCGGGATGTATTTCGGCACGAGGAACAGCGAGATTCCCTTGGTGCCGGCCGGTGCGTCCGGCAAGCGTGCCAGCACGAGGTGGATGATGTTGGCCGACATTTCATGCTCGCCGGCGGAGATGAAGATCTTGCCGCCGGTGATCCGGTAGGAGCCGTCCGCCTGCGGCTCGGCCTTCGAGCGCAGCATGCCGAGGTCGGTACCGCAGTGCGGCTCGGTCAGGCACATCGTGCCGGTCCATTCGCCGGACACCAGCTTAGGCAGGTACATCGCCTTCTGTTCGGGCGTGCCGTGCTCGTGCAGGCATTCATACGCGCCATGCGACAGGCCGGGATACATGGTCCAGGCCTGGTTGGCGGAGTTGAGCATTTCGTAGAAGGAGTTGTTCAGCACGATGGGCAAGCCCTGGCCGCCGTACTCGGGATCGCATGACAGCGATGGCCAGCCGGCCTCGACGTACTGCTTGTAGGCTTCCTTGAAACCCTTCGGCGTGTGCACGACGTGGGTCTCCTTGTCCAGGCGGCAGCCTTCGCGGTCGCCGGGATGATTCAAGGGGAAAATGACCTGTGAAGTGAATTTGCCGCCCTCTTCCAGCACCTGATTGATGATGTCGGCGTCGATCTCGGCGTGCGCCGGCAGTTGCTTTAATTCTTCTTCGACTTTAAGCAGTTCGTGCAGCACGAACTGCATATCCCGCAACGGCGCAATATATTGACCCATAGTTATTCTCCTGATACTGAATGAATTAGGCTGTTTTCTGTACAGCGGATTTGGAATTTTCTTTCGCAACCGGCCTATCGTCATCGGCCGGCTGTGGCTGCTGATTGTTGCGGATCAGGCGTTCGAAACCGGTTTGTGCGCGCTCGACGCTGCCGGGCATCTTCATGAATCGGGCGTCGTGATGCAGCGCCAGGATCAGTCCATACATTTCGTACACAAGCTGATCCGGATCGGTGTCCGCCCCGAGGTGGCCCATGTCGATGCATTGCTTGACGCAGCGCCGCAGCGCACCCTGCCATGCATGGACCATGCTCACCAGCTGATCGCGGATGGCGCCGGGCCGGTCGTCATATTCGACCGCGCCACTGATATAGATGCAGCCGGAAGCAATCTCGACCGACACGCGCCGGACCCAGCGACCGAACATCGATTGAAGGCGCGGCAGGCCACGTGGCTCCTTCATGCTCGGGTAAAACACTTCCTGTTCGAAATGCTGGTGATACAGCTTGACGACTTCAATCTGAAGATCTTCACGCGACCCGAAATGCGCGAACACCCCCGACTTGCTCATGTTCATCTTGTCCGCCAGCAAACCAATGGTCAGGCCCTCAAGGCCGTCCCTGCTTGCCAGATCAAGTGCCACGTCGAGGATGGCAGCGCGCGTCAGTTCGCCCTTACGCATAAATTTCGGTGTCGATTCAGTGATATTGATAGCCACAGCAGCCCTATTGAAATTTCGAAAAACGATCAAGAAATGGCGCGGATAACTAAGCGAACGCTCGTACTATTATCCACCGG
>NZ_DASZBA010000048.1:0-9235 GCF_035944575.1 Noviherbaspirillum sp. | reverse complement strand
CGACCAGATGTCGCGGAAACGTTTCCCCAGCGCAGAGGGATGTTTTGCACCCAGGATCTCGGAGTACGCATCATTGTAGAGAAAGCTTAACTGCGGACCCCACGCCACGAACATCGGAAATTTGCTGCTGAGCAGCAGCTCCACGATACTCCGCAAGGACTGGGGCCATGTGGCTGGATGTCCCAATGAAGAGGTATGCCAGTCATGGGTGCGCATCAGGGCGCCTAATGTGCCGCCACCATTAAGAAACGCAGGAGTTGTATTGCTAGGGTTATTCAAAATTAATTAGAAAAAAGCAGCGGCCGAGAAGAAGTGAAACCGACTTATTGACAACCTCCGGCGCAAAACGTTGCAACAATGCCAGAGCTTTGAAAGGCTTTGCGTTGCCGTATATGAATGTGGCTATCGGTCGTTAATTCAAACCCGGCATCATCGTTTCATCACGCGCACATTTCCGCATCGCCTTCAATTCGATTATCGCGGGTCACCTATTCAAACTTGACCTGCGAAAGCAAAAGATTCTTCCGTCATCATCCTCCCGGGATTGTAGAGAAGGAACACAAGACGCTTGATACGCAAGCAGTGATCGGTGCCGGACAAATGGTGTGGTGGCAATGGACATTGCATCGCGCAATTCATCAGGTGCTTCGGAATGTCGATGCCAACAGGAGATTTGCTGCTTGCGCATGGCGGTGCGCTTCGTCGCATGCCTGAAATTCCACGCGCCATCGCCGCATGCCTGCCGTGATTGATCCCGCTCAAAGCCGCAATGATTAAACGCGGTACCGTAAAGAGGAAACCTAACAGCGGCAGCTTATCGACTTACTTTCATTTCCTCGCCTGAAGCACGTCATTGCAGGATGCCTTGTCCCGGTGGCTTGTCGCACTGTATGCCATCTCATCGCAACAAGCGGTTCACTGCTGCACGTGATTGTCGAAGTCCGGTACTCGGCTTGATCTACGGAACCGACGCACGTGTCGAAACAGAATCGAGGTCTGCAGCACCAATGAATTTCGTGCGCGCCAAGCGCATCTCTATCGAATTCTTCGCCCAGCCTGGAGCCGCTGACTCCCGCGAGCGAGCGATGCATGCATGACACCGCGTGATACGGAATGGTACAGCGGATGCCGGCATGACAAAAAGGGAGGGCATCAGCAACGTGCTTGTGACCTGCATCGCGATTACAGGCTTCTATTTCCGGGATGAATATGAGAGAGACGATATGAAAACCAAACTGCTATGTATGCTTGGCACGATACCACTTGCGGTCGCGGCACTGACTGCCGGATTCGCACATGCCGACAACACGCCGAATGCCGCTCAGACCGAGGCAAGGGCGCACGATCACAAACATGAGCATGATCACGAGCACGGCTTCCGCAAGGGCGTCGTCGCGGTTTCCCATCCGCTGGCTGCGGAAGCCGGCGCCAGGATGCTGGCGGAGGGTGGAAACGCCATCGATGCCGCCGCGGCGATCCAGTTCGCCATTAATGTCGTCGAACCGCAGTTCTCCGGCATCGGCGGCGGCGGCTTCATGATGATCTATCTTGCCAAGACGAACGAAACATTCATCGTCGATTCCCGGGAGCGCGCCCCGGCTGCGGCCACGCCGGACATGTTCCTGAACCAGACGTTCGCCAATGCATCCACCAGCGGCCACTCGGTCGGGGTGCCGGGCACGGTGCTCGGCGTCGAAACAGCGCTTAAACGATGGGGCACCAAGAGCCTCGCCAAAACACTGGAGCCGGCCATCGCCCTCGCGGAAAGCGGCTTCCGGGTCAACCGCTTCCTGGCCGCCGATATTGATAATGAACGGACTGCCCTGCAGCCCGAGACACGCGCGGTATTCCGCTTGCCGAACGGCGATCCGCTGCCGGAAGGCTATCTGCTGACGCAGCCAGATCTCGCCAAGACATTCCGTCTGATCGCAGGACAAGGCAGCAGCGTGTTCTACAAAGGCGAGATCGCGAAGGCGATCGTCGATGCGCAGCGACGTACCAACCCCGCGCTGGGCGAAGCCGGTGTCGGCCGCATGACCCTGGAAGACCTCGCGCGGTATGACGTGGCACTGCGCAAACCCGTGGAGGGTACGTATCGCGGCGTGACCGTCAAGTCGATGTCGCCGCCTTCCTCCGGCGGCCTCACCGTCATACAGATGTTGAAGATGCTGGAACAGTTTCCCATCGGCGATGCTTCGCAGGGATTCGGCTTTGGTTCGGCCCGCACCGTGCATGTCATGACGGAAGCAATGCGCCTGGGATTCGCCGATCGTGCCGTCTGGATGGGCGATGAAGACTTCGTCCCGGTGCCGAAGCGCGGCCTGATCTCGTCCTGCTATGTCAATACGAGAAAGCCGCTCATCAATCCCGATCAGCGGCTGGCGACAGCCACCGCCGGCAATCCGCTGCCATGCGATGCGGAAACGGTGACGGCGTCCACCCGCATTCCGGTCGCACCGAAGGAAGAGGAAAAAGGCGTGCATACCACGCACTTCTCCGTCGTCGACAAGCACGGCAATGTCGTCTCGTATACCACGACGATCGAAAATACCTGGGGTACCGGCATCATCGTCCCGGGCTACGGTTTCCTCCTCAACAATGAGCTGACCGACTTCAACTTCACGCCTGCACGGAACGAGGCGACCGGCAATCCGGGCGCGAACGATGTCGCGCCGTTCAAGCGGCCACGCTCCTCGATGTCGCCGACGATGCTCTTCTGGAAAGACAGACCGATTGCCGCCTACGGCTCGCCGGGCGGTGCCACCATCATCAATTCGGTGCTGAACGTGACCCTGAATCTCATCGACCATGGCATGACGATCCAGGAGGCAATCGATGCGCCCCGGTTCTCGGTCACCAGCGCAGGCGGCGCAATCACCTGCGAAAGCGGCTTCTCCGCCGAAACGCTGCAGCGGCTGGTCGCGCTGGGACACCAGGTGCCGGTCGTCAATGGCGTGCCGACCTGCAATTCGCGGATCGGATCGGTGCAGGGCGTCGTCATCGATCCACGGAACGGCAAACAGTACGGCGGCGCGGATCAGCGCCGTGAAGGAACCGTGATCGGCCTGAAGGGATGGCACGGAAGGAACTGAACGTCCGACCGCCTGATTGCCTCATGAAATCGCCCGCCCTCATGTTTCGTCAGAAGATGAGGGCGGTTTTTTGTGGGGTTGAACATGGCCATGCATCCGAACCGGCAGGATAGGCGCCGGTTCAGCGGTCGCCGAAGAGGTCATGGGCATCGAGAATCGCATACGCGATTTCCGGATTCTTTTCGAGGCACCTGCGGACGGCTGCAGGAATGGACTGCCGGGTCTTCCGGCAGAGTCCGGGAAGTTCCTGCACCTGAATATTGAGGCCCCGCACCGTGCGTACCTCACGCGCTCCCGGGGAGATTTCCAAAACGATCCCGAGCAGTGCATGCATGCGCTGCTGCATATGCTTCAGATCGTCGTAGCTGGAAATGTTTTCGATGCGTTCAAGAAGCTTCTTTTCTTCCTGGTTCGTCAACCGCAGGATACGCAGATCGCCCTGGGGATCGTTCAATAGATCGTCGCGCTTGCACACGCATGCTCCGGGCGGGCATTCCTTGCGGATCGGAAAGGGAAGCGGCTGCGACATAAACGACGTGTGAGGGAAGTCCAGAGCGGTGAAATCTTACCCTCCACCGGCGCAAAATCACACCATTTTGAAAGAGAGCCCACCAAAGCGGGAATCGAAATCCACTCGCTTCCGCTTAGACACATTTTGCCTCTTTATCCGCTCCGGCACCCTCTTTTCCGGCAGTGTCCAGGCGGAATTCAACTGCATGAGGCACAACCTGCGAGGATGCAAGTTGTGCTGTTAAGTAATGCTGGTGCTACTGCGTCAGCAAGGAATTCACCAGCACCACATCCTCTTCCTTCAGCGTGCCGGCCGCGGACTTCAGCCGCAGTCCGTTGACGATCGTGTCATAGCGCGCCCTCGACAGGTCGCGGCGGGTGGTGAATAGCTGCTGCTGCGCGTTCAGCACGTCGATGTTGATGCGCACGCCGACCTGGTAGCCGAGCCGGTTCGATTCCAGCGCGGATTGGCTGGATATCTCCGCTGCTTCCAGCGCCCGTACCTGGACCAGACCTGAATTCACGCCGAAAAACGCCTGGCGGGCACCCTGCGCGACCGTGCGGCGTATGTTCTCCAGGTTGGCCCGCGCTTGGTCTTCGAGGGCGATGGCTTCGCGTACCCGGCTGGTGATGGCAAAGCCGGAAAACAGCGGGATCGCCAGTTGCACGCCGACCGCATTGTTGTTGGAGACCGAGCCTGTCGGGCTCAGCGCCGTGCCGGTCTGGTCGTTGTAGCTTCGGCTGGCCACCAGGTCGACGGTCGGGTAGTGCGTGGCGCGGTTGCGCTTGATTTCCCGCTGTGCGATTTCCAGCGCGAGTTGCTGGCTCAGCACATTGAAGTTCTGCTGCTCTGCGCTCAGCACCCACGGTTCGATGGCGGCCGGCTCCGGCGCATTGATTTTCACGCCGGGACGAAGGGTCGCCAGCGCGCCGGCCTGGCGACCGATGATCTGCTGCAAGGCGGCGCGCCGGATTTCCAGTTCGCTGCGGGCCGCCGCTTCCTGCGCCAGCGACAGGTCGAAGCGGGCCTGCGCCTCATGGGTGTCGGTAATGGTTGCGGTGCCGACCTCGAAGCTGCGTTTCGCCAGTGCAAGCTGTTCGGTGATCGCGGTCTTCTGCGCTTCCACCGTCGCAAGCGCGTCCTGTGCTGCCAGCACGTCGAAGTAGGCCTGCGCCACGCGCACGATCAGATCCTGCTGCGCCTGCGCGAACTGCGCTTCGCTCACCGCCGTGGAAAGCTTCCCCTGCTGGTAGGTTTCCCAGTTGGCCAGCCGGAACAGCGGCTGCGACATCGACAGCGTATAGCCCTTCGCATTGAAGTTGCGGTCGGTGGTGATGCCGCCGGAACGTGCATTCAGATCGCTGCGGTTATAGCTTCCCGACAGCGCCACCGTCGGAAGCAGCCCCGCACGCGCCTGCACCTCGCGCTCCTGCCCGGCTTCGAGAGCCGCGCGAGCGCTGGCGATCTGCGCATCGTATACAAGCGCTTCCTTGTACACCTGCAGCAGGTCGTCCGCGGACGCATTGAGCGACAGAAACGCGCCGGCGAGAAGGGCGGCGATGAGGGGCTTGCGCATTGATTTCTCCGTGCGGGGGTTGATAACGAAAGTTAATAAGTCGGCATCGAGCCGTCGACCTGCTGCGCCCAGGCATGGACGCCGCCGGTCAGGTTGATCACATTGGCGAACCCGTTGCGTTCAAGGAAGGCGGCGACCGACATGCTGCGCGCGCCGTGATGGCAGATGCAGACGATGGCCGCATCCTCGTCCAGTTCCTGCATGCGGGCCGGCACAGTATTCATCGGCATCGGTACCGCACCCTCGATATGGCAGGTCTGGAATTCCCAAGGCTCCCGCACGTCCAGCAGCAGGGGCTTGGGACGGTTTTCGTCCGCCAGCCAGACGGCGAGTTCGGGGGCGGTCATGGTTTGCATATCGGATCTCAGAATTTGAAGTGGGACGGTGTCAAGGCTTCGCGCAGCGGCCGGATATCGGTTTCGAAAACGGTGCGCGTGTCGTAGGTTGTGTTGCCGGTGCGGGTGATGAGCTGGGCGAACATGACCGGCGATTCGCCGACGATGGCGAAAATCCTGCCGCCGACCTTCACCTGCTGCAGGAAGGCGTCCGGCAGCACCGGCAATGAACCGGAGATCACGATCACATCGTAGGGGCCGCCGGCGGTCCAGCCCTGGGCGCCGTTGCCGAGCACAACCTCCGCATTGGTGACGCCATTGGCGGCGAGATTCTTTTCCGCCATCGCCTTCAGCTCGGGTTCGATCTCGACCGTGGTGACGTGGCGGGCCTTGTGGGCCAGCAGTGCCGCCATGTAGCCGGAGCCGGCGCCGATTTCCAGCACGTTCTCATGCTTTTTCACCGCGACTTCCTGCAGAATGCGCGCTTCCATCTTGGGCGCGAACATCCATTGCCCGCAGGGCAGCGGGATCTCCGTATCGACGAAGGCGAGGTTCTTGTACGCTTCCGGCACGAAGCCTTCGCGCTTGACGACCATCAGCAGTTCGAGCACGTCGGGTTCCAGCACATCCCATGTGCGGATTTGCTGTTCGATCATGTTGAAACGGGCTTGTTCGATATTCATTTTTTTGCGACTCGATGGGTTGGAATGGAGAGGGAAACAACCGGCTATTCTATCAAATGACATCATCGTTTTTTGACTGCGGCACCGCCTCTATGCTGCCGTGCCCGGATACCGAAGCGCCGCCGAACTTGCGCTTCGCCCATTCCGCCAGGTCGTCGAGGTAGGTGTACACCACCGGCACCACGACCAGCGTCAGCAGCGACGAGGTGATGATGCCGCCGATGACGGCCTGGCCCATCGGCGCCCGCTGTTCCGAACCCTCCGCCATGCCGAAGGCCAGCGGCATCATGCCGAACACCATCGCCAGCGTCGTCATCAGGATGGGCCGCAGACGCACGTGGGCCGCTTCCAGCAGCGCCGCCCCGCGCTCCGCGCCGGCCTTGCGCGCCTGGTTGGCGAAATCCACCAGCAGGATCGCATTCTTCGTCACCAGTCCCATCAGCATGATGAAACCGATGATGGAGAACAGGTTCAGCGTCGAGCGGAAGAACATCAGTGCAAGGAACACGCCGATCAGCGTCAGCGGCAGCGACGACATGATCGCCAGCGGCTGCAGGAAGCTGGCGAACTGCGACGCCAGGATCATGTAGATGAAGATGACCGCCAGCGCCAGCGCCGACAACGCATAGCCGAAGGACTCCTGCATGTTCTTGGCGGAGCCGCCTATCTGGTAACGGTAGCCGGCCGGCCAATTGATGCTGTCCAGCGCCGCCTTGATATCGGCGCTGGCCTGGCCCGCCGAGCGGCCGACGACGTTGCCCGACAGCTCCACCTCCCGGTTCAGGTCGCGCCGGTTGATCTGGTTGGCGCCGGTGGACGGCGCGATGGTCGCGACCTGGCGCAGCGCCACCATTCTCGGCGAGCCGTCGGCGTTGGTCTGGCCGCTGGTGAGCATCAGCCGCGACAGGTCGTCGATATTGTTGCGGTCGGACGGCGCCAGGCGCACGTTGACGTCGTAGTTCTCGTCATCCGGCGCGCGCCAACTGCTGGCCGCTTCGCCGGCAAGCAAGGGACGCAGGGCATTGCCGATCTGGCCCACGCCGACACCGAGGTCGGCGCCGATGTCGCGCTTCGGTTCGATGGCGATGGTCGGCTTGTTGGGTTTCAGGCTGGAGTCGAGATCGACGACACCGGGAACGGCATTGATCTTTTCCTGCGCGAGGGCCGACAGGCGTGCCAGTTCCTCCAGGTCGGTACCAAGCAGCGACAGCCGGATCTGCTTGGTATCGCCGCCGACGCCTTCGAGCGAGCCGATATGGGTGATGCTGATGCCGGCAATCTGCGTCAGGCGATCGCGCAGCGGCACGCTTAGTTCCTTGGTGCTGCGCTCGCGCTGGTCGCGCGGCGTCAGGCGCACATAGGTGGTGGCATAATTTTTCCCCTGGGCGGTGCCGGTGTTGATGGTGGTGTAGAGATCACGCACCTCCGGGAATTCGCGCAGTACGGCTTCGACCTGGCGTGCCTTGGTCTCGGTGAATTCCAGCGACGACCCGACCGGGGTGTAGTACACCACGCCGGTTTCCGAATAGTCCGCCTGCGGCACGAATTCGCTGCCGATCAGGCCGGTGACGGGGATGGCGAAACCGCCGACGAAGCTGGCCAGCGCGATCGCCACCGTGGCCTTGCGATGCCGCAGCGACCATTTCAGCAGCACCTGGTAAGTGGCCGACAACCAGTCCACGAAACGCTCGAACTGGCGCAGCACGCGGCCGATCGTCTTGTCGTACCAGCCGCCGTTGCGGTTGCCGCCGTGGATGTCCGGGTCGCGCCACACCGACGACAGCATCGGATCGAGCGTGAAGGATACGAACATCGAGATCAGCACGGCTGCCGTGACGGTGATGCCGAACTGGTGGAAGAAGCGCCCGATGATGCCGCCCATGAAGCCGACCGGCAGGAACACCGCAACGATCGAGAAGGTGGTGGCCATCACCGCCAGGCCGATCTCGGCGGTGCCTTCGAGCGATGCGGTCTTGTGGTCCTTGTAGCGGCCGTTGATTTTCATGCCGGCGTGGCGCACGATGTTTTCCCGCACCACGATCGCGTCATCGATCAGCAGGCCCACGCATAGCGACAGCGCCATCAGCGTGATCATGTTGATGGTGAATCCGAACATGTCCATGAAAAGGAAGGTGCCAATCAACGCCACCGGCAGCGTCAGGCCGGTGATCACCGTCGAGCGCCAGGAGTTCAGGAACAGGAACACGATCAGCACGGTCAGTACCGCGCCTTCGATCAGCGTCTGGCGGACGTTCTCGACGCCGACACGGATCTGGCGCGAGCTGTCGCGGATCACGTCCAGTTTCACGCCGGGATACAGCGCCTGCATTGTCGGTTCGAGTTCCTTCAGTGCGGCCTTCAGGCCATCGGCGACGTCGATCGTGTTTTCGCCTTCGGCTTTCAGGACGGCAAGCGCCAGCGTGCGTTGCCCGTTGTACATCGCCAGGCTTTCCTGTTCCTGCTGGCCGTCGACCACGGTGGCGATCTGAGACAGCGTCACCGGCTGGCCGCCACGGCGGGCGACGATGATGCGGCCGAAGTCAGCCGGGTCCTTCACCCGCCCGCGGATCTGCACCACCTGTTCATTGGAAGACGACCGGATGGCGCCGGTTGGCAATTCCTGGTTTTCGCTGCGCAGAGCGTTGATGACCTGATCGACACCGATGCCGAGCGACTCCATCTCGTTCGGTTTCACATAGATGTTGATTTCGCGCTTTACGCCGCCGACCAGCGTGACCGAGCCGACGCCGCGCACGTTTTCAAGACGCTTCTTCACCACTTGGTCGGCAATGGTGGTCAGCTCGCGCAGATTGCGTTCGCGGCCGGATGGATCGTTGCTGACCGATACGGAAAAGATTGGCTGGCTGGCGGGGTCGTAGCGCATCACCCGCGGCTCCTTCACCTCCCTGCGGAAGAGGGGGCGGACCAGCGCAACCTTTTCACGTACATCCTGCGCCGCCTCGGCCGGGTCGACCGTCAGGTTGAATTCGATGATGACGACCGACGAGCCTTCGTAGGAGCGGGAGGTGAGGCTATTG
>NZ_DASZBA010000047.1:0-7159 GCF_035944575.1 Noviherbaspirillum sp. | reverse complement strand
GATTGTGACGCCCATGCTAACGAACGGCCATGTGGCGACTTTGTTAAAGTAGCCGCTGTCATCCGCCCAGATTTTCTTGATGCCGAATGTAGATACAACAAAACCGCCGCTTCAGATTCCCCGTACCGTCTGGGCACTGGGCTTCGTCAGTATGCTGATGGATATTTCCTCGGAAATGATCCATAGCCTTTTACCTGTCTTTATGACAGTAATTTTAGGCGCAATTGCCACGATTGTTGGGATTATTGAAGGTGTCGCGGAAGCGACTGCGTTGATCGTCAAGGTGTTTTCCGGTGCGGTCAGCGATTATGTCCGCAAACGGAAGTGGCTGGCAGTGCTGGGTTATTCGATGGGTGCGCTGGCGAAACCGATGTTTGCAGTGGCGACGACCACCGGCTGGGTATTGAGTGCCCGCTTCATCGACCGTATCGGCAAGGGCATCCGTGGTGCGCCGCGGGATGCGCTCATTGCCGATGTGACCGATCCGGCCAACCGTGGTGCGGCATTCGGGTTGCGGCAGTCGCTCGATACCGTCGGCGCGTTTGCCGGGCCGTTGATCGCAACGGGTTTGATGCTGGTGTGGGCCAACGATTTCCGGGCGGTATTTTGGGTCGCGGTGGTCCCCGGTTTCATGGCGGTCGCATTGCTCATCGTCGGGGTCAGGGAACCCGACCACGCCACCGCTTCCGGCAAGCCCGAGTTTCCGGTATCCCGCACGGCGCTGCGCAAGCTGCCAGCCGCGTATTGGTGGGTGACTGCGGCTGGAGCGGCCCTGACACTGGCACGCTTTTCAGAGGCGTTTCTGGTGCTGCGCGCCCAGCAAGGCGGACTCGCCCTGTTCCTTGTACCCATGGTATTGGTGCTGATGAACGTTGTGTATGCCGTATGCGCTTATCCGTTCGGTATCCTGGCTGACCGTATGCCGCACCGGTTGCTGCTGATGCTCGGTATCCTGCCCCTAATCGGCGCCGACCTGTTGCTGGCGCACAGCGATGCCCTTCCATGGGTAACGGCTGGACTTGCGTTGTGGGGCGTGCATATGGCTGCCACGCAGGGGTTGATGGCAACGATGGTGGCCGATACCGCGCCGGCGTCGTTGCGCGGGACGGCTTTCGGGATCTTCAACCTGGCGTCCGGCATTGCGATGCTGATCGCGAGCGTGCTGGCAGGCGTCTTATGGGACAGGATCGGTCCGGCCGCGACCTTTCATGCCGGAGCCCTATTCGCCGGCGCCGCGCTGTTGCTGCTTGCAGCGCGGGAGGTGCGCAACAGGAAATAGGCCTCAGGCGGCGTGCTGGCCACGCCACTCCTCGATCAAGTGCCGCACCTCATGCAGATCGACCACGCGTACAAACTCGGGTGGCCGGCGGTACAGCACCGAACTGCCGCCGCCGACCCAGATTCTCACGGACGGCGCCAGCTTCGAGCGCAAGTCGGCCAGCCCTTCCAGCACCTGGTTGGGATTCATGGCCGAGGAGAATGACAGTGCGACCACGTCGGCCTCGTTGGCTTGTGCCGCCTGAGCGATGTCGATGATGGGCGTCTGCACGCCGAGGGAAATGCAACACGCGCCCTCCAGGGCGAATATCGCCTCCGCCATCAGCAAGCCGAGTCCATGGGACTCCTGCGGAAACGTGGTGAGCAGGATGCGCGGGCCGCTCGTCGCCGGCTGCGGCGGAATGGAGGCGATGGCATTACGCATCACGACATGTACCGACTCGGTGTACAGGTGCTCCTCGAAAATCGCGAAGGTACCGTTGGCCCAGCGTGCCCCGACCATTGCATTCAGCGGTGCGACCACCTCCACCACGAACCTGAACAAACCCATGCGCATCAGGGATTGCGATAGCTCGCGCCTCAACTGATCGAACTGATAGGACTTGCACAAGGCAATGTAATGCAGCAGGTCCTTGCGTTCTTCGCTGGTGTCGTCGGCGGCTACCGCGGAACCGCCGGATTGCCCTCCCAGTGCACGCAGTTCGTCCATGCCGAGATGAACGATCTTGCTCGGACGATGGCCCTGGTCAAGCAGGGTTTTGAGCAGTCTCAGTTTCTCGACCTGTGCCAGGGAATACGTGCGCTCGCCGAATGCGTCTCGTTCGGGTTGGGGAAAAGCATAGCGACGTTCCCATACCCGCAGGGTGTCCTTCGACAATCCTGTTTCACGCTGCACCGACCCGATGCTGAAACTGAGCGGGGCCGATGGTGGGGAGGTGTCCATGAACAGATTCCTTAAGTAAATGGCGACTACCCGATACGCCATAAGAGTTCGAACGGCGTTCCGAGGCGCCGGCTTATTGTAGTTGGGTTCATTGTCATGGACAACCCATTGACAAAATATAGCTATTGGGCAAAATTACGCTCTCCACAATTGTCTATGACAAATGTGGATTTTTGTGTATTGTTTGTCTAAGCGGAGGTCAGCGCAGCGAGATCAGCGGGTGGTGAGGGTTACCGCGGCGGCGTAGATGCATTTCTACTTGCGCCGCATTCATTCTCCCTCTGGTATGGCGCACATCGCCCGGTAGTAACGCCCTTGTGAGAAGAGTTGCCATATCCGATGCAGATTCGCTCTCGGAACTTCAGCATCGATTTACTGCTTGACCGCATCTGATCGGGCAGCAATTACGTATATACGTCTGGAAGCGGCTTTGTCGCGTCCGACTCCAGGCAGGGAGTTTAACTGCGGGCCTCGCGGCTTTTGCCGCCGGCGCGTCTGGGCCGGTTCTCCTCGACCCGTCCAGGCAGGTCCCGCAGTCTTTTTATAACCGCAAGTCGAGCGCAACGGGCATTCTGTTGCGCCCATAATTACTGCGCGTTCTGCGCTTCAATCAGCAAACCACCGCGTTGGTAAACAGTGCCTGGGAACGCCCGCCGCTACGTCGGCAGACTGTTGGTCGGGATTACCGACCAACACCTGAGCGTGCCGGTTGAATGGGGCGCGCACACAGAAATCAACACATTCGCATTGCAATCTGCCGCGCCAGGTAGCACATAACGATACTTTCCAGTTATTCATTAGTTTTAATGGCGCATATTTCTATACTCCGTCCGAAACAACCAACGGAAGAAAAATATGCCGCAGGACCTGTCACCCACCGAAAAACATGCTCTGCTCTTCATCGGAGCGCTCATCTTCATCGGCTTGCTGTTGCCGCACATCGCGCAACCGGAGGATTACCATCGCTTTGCCGACCACCGCGAATGGCTGGACATCCCGCATGCCGCGGATGTTCTTTCAAACATCATCTTCGTGGCTGCCGGGATGCTCGGCCTGCTGCGCATGCGCTCGCCGCACGCAGCATCGATCACACGCAAGGTGACGATACCGCTGGGGGTGTTCTTCAGCGGATTGATATTGACCGGTGTCGGGTCGGCGTATTACCACTGGTCGCCGAACTCTCATACCATCCTGTTCGACCGCCTGCCGATGGTGATTGCATTCGCCGGCATCATCGGCGCCTTCTTGTCACAGCGTATTTCCATCCGCATAGGCATGGTCGGCATGGCAGTCGGCCTGCTTGCCGGCGTCGCCGGTCTTGCCTTGTCGATTGTGAACGGCAGCCTTGCCCTATATCTGGTGCTGCAATTCGGCGGACTGGTGGGACTGGTCGTCGGCCTGCTGCTGACCCATGATGCCGACGACCCGTTTCCCTGGTGGGGACTGGTCAACTGGTATGTACTGGCGAAGTTCTTCGAAATAGGCGACTACTTCTTCTGGGACATGACCCAGCATCTCGTATCGGGCCATACACTGAAGCATCTTGCCGCAGGCATGGCAGGCATGGTGCTGCTGAACGCCCTGCGCACCAGGGTGCGCCGGCGGCGCGGGCCTGCACCGCTACTGATCGCAGACTGACATGAAGCCGCCGCACGCATCAGCGCCGGAATCGCTGGAATGCCTCGAATTCCCAGGACCGCATTGCCAGCAGCAAGGTATAGCCTTCCCGATGCTGGACGGGCAGTTTCTGATCGGTCTGATGCTGTTGCGCGAAATCCTGGGCCACCCGCTGCAGGCGCTCAACGAAGGCCGGCGCGAGGCTCTTGCCGATCGAACCATGCACCAGCATCAGCGACTCGCCTTCCTTGTCGAAGCCGCCGGCAAAATAGTCGAGCAGCGCATGCTCGCGGAAAAAGTCCATCACCGGGCCATGCGGCCGCCAGCGGAAGGTCTTCGCGAGTTTGAGCCGGTACCGGTTCAGCGGCCGCAGTTCGATGATGCCGATCCGGTCGAGCTGCAGCAGGTATTTGACGGCCTCCGCATCGGTCAGTCGGTATTGGGCGGTGATCTGTTCCATCGTCCATTGGCTGAGCACGCAGATCGCTACCAGCAGCAGCTTCTTGTCCGCCACCACGGCCTTCTCCTGCGCCAGCGTCAGTTCGGCCAGCAAGGGTTGCGCATCGGCGATGCGGCGGGCCAGTTCGGCGAAGTCGATCTTCAACGCGCTGCAGATCGCATCAACCCGCGACAGCGGCATATCCGCCTTGGCCAGCATGCGCTTGACGCTGGATTCGGACATGCCGAGCTTGCGCGCCAGGTCCGCATAGGTCATGCGCGCGGCTTTCAGTTCGTCCTTGAGGGCGGCAACGAGATGGGCGGTGGTAGTCATGGATTGTCGTTCGTCATTGTCATTATTGGAAGGATACGGCGATGGTACCGATTTTTTCCGGCCCGCATTCCGTCCGTGTATATTTGTGCACTTCTTCGTGGAGAGTAGATGATGAAACAAACCATCGCGGGCGATCAACCGGCTTCCGTGCAGCCGCAGGCCGGACCGGACAACCATGCCCATCCCAACCAGTTTTCCCTGCTGGGACAGCGGCGTTTCGCTCCCTTCTTCTGGACCCAGTTTTCCGGCGCCGCCAACGACAATCTGTTCAAGTTCGCCTTTACGGTGATGGTGACGTATCAGCTGCAGGTCGAGTGGCTGCCGCCTGCGATGGCCGGCCTGGTGATCGGCGCGCTGTTCATCCTTCCCTTTTTGCTGTTCTCGGCAACGAGCGGCCAGATCACCGACAAATACGACAAGACCCGCATCATCCGATTCGTAAAGAATCTCGAGATCGGCATCATGGCGATCGCCGCCTACGGCTTCCTCAACGACCAGGTCGCCGTCCTGCTGGCCTGCACCTTCCTCATGGGCCTGCATTCCACCCTGTTCGGCCCGGTGAAGTTCGCCTACCTGCCGCAGGCACTGAATGAACGCGAACTCACCGGCGGCAACGGCATGGTCGAGATGGGCACTTTCGTCGCCATCCTGCTCGGCAATATCGCCGGCGGCCTGCTGGTGGCGGTGCCGGAAATCGGCCATGCGCAGGTGGCCATCGCCTGCGTCGCACTGGCGATCGCCGGCCGCGCGGTGGCGCAGTACATTCCTGCCGCGCCGGCGACCGATCCGGGTTTGAAGATCAACTGGAACCCGGTCAGCGAAACCTGGCGCAACCTGAAAATGGCGCATGGCGATCTCGTCGTGTTCCGCTCGCTGCTCGGCATCAGCTGGATGTGGTTCTTTGGTGCGGTCTTCCTGAGCCAGTTTCCCAGCTTCGCCCGCGACGTGCTGCATGGCGACGAACAGGTCGCCTCCCTGCTGCTGGTCGTGTTCTCGATCGGTATCGGCACCGGTTCGCTGCTGTGCGAAGTGCTGAGCCGCCGCCACGTCGAAATCGGCCTGGTGCCGATGGGCGCCATCGGCATGAGCGTGTTTGCGATCGACCTGTATTTCGCTTCGCGCGGCCTGCCGCCCGCCGACCTACTGACGCTGGGCGAATTCCTTGCCAAGCCCTACCACTGGCGCCTGATGGCAGACCTGATGCTGCTCAGCCTGTTCGCCGGCCTGTACAGCGTGCCGATGTATGCACTGATCCAACTGCGGTCGAAGCCGACCCATCGCGCCCGCATCATCGCCGCCAACAATATCCTCAACGCGCTGTTCATGATCGCCAGCTCGGTCATTGCCGGCGCCCTGCTCCAGATGGGCATGAGCATCCCGGAAATTTTCCTCATCGTGGCGATCGCGAATGCGGTGGTGGCTTCGTACATCTTCCTGCTGGTGCCGGAATACCTGTTGCGCTTCGTCGCCTGGGTGATGTCGCACATCATCTACCGCTTCAAGGTCAAAGGCGATCAAAACATTCCCCTCGAAGGCCCGGCCATCCTCGTCTGCAACCATGTCAGCTTCGTCGATGCCGTGCTGATGATGGCGGCCAGCCCACGCCCGATCTTCTTCATCATGGACCATCGCATCTTCAGGATCCCGGTTCTCGGTGCACTATTTCGCTTGGCAAAGGCAATTCCGATCGCGCCTCGCGCCGAGGATGAACGTGCCTATGAGAACGCGTTCGAGCAGGCGGCTCGCATTCTTCGGGAAGGCGATCTGCTGGCGATCTTCCCCGAAGGCGGCCTCACCCGCGACGGCAACCTGCAACCCTTCAAGGGCGGCATCATGAAGGTGCTGGAGCGCGCTCGGGCAGACGGGCTTGCGCCGCCGGTGGTGCCAATGGCGCTGACCAATCTGTGGGGATCCTTCTTCAGCCGGGTGGAACAGGTCAACGGCAACCGCGTCGCGATGGTGCGCCCGTTCCGACGCGGCATGCTGAGCCGGGTGGGGCTGAATATCGGTGCTGCGGTGCCGGCGGAGATGGTGCGGCCTGAGGGGTTGCGGGAGGATGTGGCGGGGTTATTGAAGCAGGGATAGTCATGTTAAGACGATGTTTTGTTTCGCCTAAGTATATTTAGTACTAGTTACTGTCGCACCACTCCGTAAGGTTTCCTCCCCTTTCCAGGGGAAGGGGTAGGGATGTAGCAGGGGGTGAGCAGGGTTTTCAGACGGCATGCCGTCTGCCTGCAAACGGCAGCATGCTGCACGCCTGCGGAATGATCTTCCCTTGCAGGGAGGGGTAGTGAGGTTAATCAACCGAATGCAGTAGCTCAACCTCACTACCCCCATCCCAACCTTCCCCCTGACAGGGGGAAGGAGCGGGTTCGGTTACAACCTTTTCACGTCGCCGCTGGCAAGCGGCTCCGATTCAGCCGGCACAACGCAGCGCGTTGCGAAACCCCGGCTTCATCCCCTAAGAGGAGGAAGGGGCCCGCCACAAAAACCGGCATCTCCGCCAGTATCATTTTTTGATACCCCCAGATCAAACGTCCTCCACCAGA
>NZ_DASZBA010000046.1:0-1724 GCF_035944575.1 Noviherbaspirillum sp. | reverse complement strand
CTCGATCGCCTGCACCGACGCGCGCACGAAGCCGTCGAGCAAGCCTTCGATCTCGGAATACAGCTGGAAATTCTTCAGCGCCACCGCCGCTTCGGCACACACGCCGGTAAGCATCTCCAGATCCTGTTCCTTGAATGCATACGGATCGGAGGACGTATCCACCTGGATCAGGCCGAGGCACTCGTTCTCCAGGATGAGAGGTACGCACATGACGCTGCGGATGGCCTGCGCGATGATGGAGTGCTGCACGCCGAAGTGGCGGTCCGACAAGGTGTCGACGGACAGGATGGAGTGCTTCTTGCCCATCGTTTCCTGCACCAGCGTGCGCGAGAGCCGCACCGATTTCAAATCTTCGTTCCTGCCGTCGCGCCGCCGCGCGGCGACCATCACCGGCTGCTCGCCTTCATTCTTGCGCAAGGCGATGAACGCGCGTTCGGCCAGCGGAAAGAGCTCGAAGATGAAATCCATGATCTTTTCCGTCAGCGTGGCGCTGTCCTTGACCACGCCGAGGGCAATGCTGACCTGCGCCATCGCATGCAGCTTCTTCACGACCCGCTGCACGTCGCCCTGGGTCACGTCCGGCGCGCTCTTCATGAACCGGGTGATATCGGCGGCATCCACCGACCGGGCGATGATGGTCGGCATGCTGTCGCCCGGCGGCGCGATCAGCGAGTGAAATACGATTTGCGCGGACGACACCATGACTTCATCGCCGTCGCGCAACGGATGCCAGCTTCCCGGGGACAGGCGCTTGCCCATCACGAAGGTGCCGTTGAAGGAATGCAGATCCTCGATGTAGTAGGTATTGTGCCGCCGCCGCACGCGGGCATGGCGGCGGCTGATGGTGTGCTTCGGGATGCAGAAAAACTTTTCCGTGCCGAGCGAATCCTGCGGCTCGCGCCCGATCACCACTTCATCATGAATCGGAAACACGACTGGCCTGGCGCTTCCGTCACCGGTCCATTCGAGATAAGCCGTCACCGCGCCGTTCGCGTCGGCGTTCGCTGTTCCGTGTTCCATCTTGCCGCCTTCGATCGACGCCGCCGCCCGCTATGGATGTTTGTTTATCAAGCCGGCACCGCCACTTCAACTGCTCCCTTGACTGGCTTCCTTTGCAAAGACCGTGCCGATGTCGGTGCAATGTGGCGTACTCATCGCTTACCCGCTTGCTACTTCACGATCACCGTGATTTTTTTCGAATAAATGGGTGGATTGTGGGGAATGTGTTTGTCGTCACCCATCAGAAGTTGCAGCGTGTGTTTGCCCGGGGGCAGCTCAATCATGGTTTCGGTTTCGCCTGCGCCAAAATGCAGGTGGTTCCTGTCGGAAGGAATCACCTGGTCGGCCGCGGGCAGGTCGGTGTCGACGAGTAAATGATGATGGCCGGTATTCGGATACTTGACGTCCTTCGGCGCGACGCCCATGTTGCGCAGGCCGAACCATACGCGGAAAGGCTTCCCCGCCGCGATCACTTCTCCGTTGTTGGGCCAGCCGATATAGAGATGCGCGTTAGGCGGCGCCGGGGTTCCGCCGGCGATCGCCACGAAGCAGGGAAGCATCAGTACCGCAGCCGCGAGATAGTTTTTCATGATCGGACCTCATCGCACAGTGATCGTTATTTTTTTTGAATGCACCGGGGGATCGTGAGGCACATGATCATGGTCTCCAAGCAGTAGCTGCAGGGTGTGTTTTCCGGGCGGAAGTTCGATCCTTGCCTCCGTTTC
>NZ_DASZBA010000045.1:0-17890 GCF_035944575.1 Noviherbaspirillum sp. | reverse complement strand
GCTTGCTTCGCACCTTCCTCGCTCTGGCGCCGATGCCGATGCCCAACAGGCGGCGAAGTCGGTCCTGCGCTATTTCACGCAGGCCGCCGGCAAGCATCACCAGGATGAAGAGCAGGACCTGCTGCCGGTGCTGCGCATGGTCGCCCGGGGAGAAGATGCCGCGCTGCTTGACGGCCTGATGCCGGAGCTATTGAAGCAGCACCGCGATATGGATGCGGCGTGGCTGTCGCTGCAATCCCGGCTGGAGGCGATCGCTGCGGGCACCGCGTCGGAACTTCCCTCTGATGAGGTCCGGCGATTTTCCGACATGTATACTGCGCATATGAAAGAAGAGGAATCCCATATCGCGCCGATGGCCAAGCGCCTGTTCAGCGACGCGCAGATGAAAGAGCTCGGTGATGCGATGCGCGCTCGCCGCGGCCTGGAACAATAAAAGGAAAACCGATGTCGATCGCCGATTTACGCAAGGATTACAGTCATGCCAGCCTGTCGGAGGCGGATGTCGATCCGGATCCGATCGTGCAATTCAAGCGATGGTTCGATGAAGCCGTTTCTGCGCAAATCCCGGAACCGAATGCGATGGGGGTGTCGACGGTCGGCCCTGATGGGCGCCCTTCATCGCGCATCCTGCTGATCAAGGAGGTGGATCAGCGCGGCTTCACCTGGTTCACCAACTATGACAGCCGCAAAGGACGCGAGCTTGCCGCCAATCCGCATGCGGCGCTGTTGTTTCATTGGGTTGAACTGGAACGCCAGGTGCGCATCGAGGGCAGCGTGGAGCGCACTGCGTTAGAGGAAAGCGAAACCTATTTCAACAGCCGGCCGCTGAAGAGCCGCGTCGGTGCGATTGCCTCGGCGCAGAGCCGGCCTGTCGACAGCCGCGAACAGCTTGAGAAACAGTTTGAGGAGGCGGAACTGCAGCACGGCGAATCTCCGCCGCGTCCGTCACATTGGGGTGGTTACCGGCTCAAGCCGGAATACATTGAATTCTGGCAAGGCAGGAAGTCACGCCTGCATGACCGCATCGCCTATACCTTGCAGCAGGACGGTAGCTGGCAACGGCAGCGACTGCAGCCGTAGCCGTTCATTCCACTTCGCTGTTGATCCGTTCGGCGAATGTTTTCCTGAACTTCGCCACTTTCGGCGCGACGACGAATGCGCAGTATCCCTGCAGCGGGTGCTGGCGGAAATAGTTCTGGTGATAGTCCTCGGCCTTGTAATAGGTTTCCGCCGGACTCAGCTCGGTGACGATGGGCGCGTCCCATACGTTCGCCATCTCGGCAATGACATGCTTGGCCGTGTCCTGCTGTTCCGGTGAATGGTAGTAAATGACCGACCGGTACTGGGTACCGACATCGTTGCCCTGCCGGTTGAGCGTGGTCGGATCATGGATGGTGAAGAAGATCTCGAGCACTTCGCGATAGGTTACAACGTCGGTATCAAAGGTGATCCGCACCACTTCCGCATGGCCTGTCGTGCCTTCGCATACCTGCTCGTAGGTCGGGTTCGGCACACGCCCACCTGTGTAGCCGGACTCGACATGTTCGACGCCTTTCAATTCCTGATAAACGGCCTCCAGACACCAGAAGCATCCTCCGCCCAGGGTTGCAATTTCGGTTGCCATGATTCACTCCCGTTATTCGATGAGTACGACTCTAGCGCAAAGCATTGCACATGCCTATGACATTCGATGATCCACCCCGATTTATTGATGCTGCTCAATTTGATTTTGCACGTTTCCGGCAATGACAGCTGCCTCCTCGTACTGCCGATTTTCGGCATAATGAACGAAATTTCATGGAATTCAGATGTCTACTCCCATTCTGCAAGCGGTGCCGCCGGAATTCGACAGCCGGCATTTTCGGCAAGCGCTCTCCCAATTCGCTACCGGCGTCACCGTGATTACTACCTGCCTTCCGGATGGCAGCTTCCTCGGCTTGACGGCAAGCTCATTCAATTCCGTATCGCTGGACCCGCCCCTGGTGTTGTGGAGCCTTGCACAGGGTGCAAGCAGCCTGCCGGTATTCACCGGCAATTCCCATTACGTGATCAATATTCTCGCGGGCGACCAGGCTGCGCTGGCGGAGCGGTTTGCGATGCGGATCGACAACCGTTTCGAAGGTGTTGACTTTGTACTGTCACATACCGGCCTGCCGATCCTGACGGGCGCCGCGGCGTGGTTCGAATGCCATAACCGCAGCCGCTATCCGGAAGGCGACCATGTAATCTTCGTCGGCGAGGTAGAACGCTGTGATGTGTCGCCGCGCCCGGCGCTGGTGTTTCATGGCGGCCGGTTTGTTTCGACGCAGCTGGGAAAGTGAAAATAGCAACTGGATGAAACCGCTGCTTCTTTCGTGGAACGCGAGCGCTCAAACTGTTCAACGCGTCATTCGTTTTTACTGCCCTGGCAAGACTCCAACGTCACAAGCAATCTCTCCATGGCTCCCCCTCCGGCAAAGACGGTCGGGGTGATGGTAGTGAGCCTGAGCAATCGCACGGGTAGCTCGATTCCCTCCGTTCTTCTGGCGCACCAGAATTTGCATTGACAAGCTCTGCGGTCGGGAAATGCCCCATTCACCGCGTCCCTCATCAAGCCATCATTCAACACGCACGCTGATGCGGTCATACCTGCCATGATTGTCGAAGGCGCTGATGTCATACCGGCCGGGAGCCGGAAATTCCACAAGCTGCTCCCCCGCCTTCGCCTGATGCGCCAGCAGGCGGCCATTCACCATCCAGTTGATTTCCTCACGCGAGCCGCGAATGTCGAGCCGCGCTCGGGGAACCTCGCCGTTCGCTGCTCGGCGAAGAATTTCACCATCGTTCAACCCGACGATCTTGATCGATGCAGCGGGGCGATAAGCCAGCGCGCAACGCGGCGTCCATGGGGGCGGCAGCACATTCTTGCGTAGCCCCGCATCCAGCCAGGGTTCGAGCGAGGCCGGCCAGCGCGCGGTCTGCCGCTGCTCAAACGGATCGGCTGTGCAATCCGGCATGACGCGCAACCCGCTCGCGCGGTCGACGAAATAAGCAAGCGTCGGCGCGCCGGCCTGCAGGCGGTCGGCGAATGTCGGGGGCGCCGCGCCGGCGAGCGTCCATGCGGTGCGCTTCACCGGACATAGTGCAGGGTCCTGCCCTGCTGCGCGGGTGCCGAGCGGCCAGCATATTTTTTCCTGCGCGACGCCGTCAGGCGCCGGGTTCGGGCTGACAGCGCGACCGCCGGGCAAGGCGGTGAAGATATCCGCCAGCAGCGGAGCCGCCACATTGGCGCCGAAAAATCCCGGGTTGGGCGTGCCGTCCGGCCTGCCGACCCAGACACCGACGGTGTAGCGATTGCCGACGCCGACCGCCCAGGCATCACGGAACCCGAAGCTGGTGCCGGTTTTCCAGGCAATGCCCCGGTATCCGCCCTGCCCTTCGACCGCCCGCCCGATCGGGCCGCCGGTTTCGAGGATATCGCGCACGATGAAGGCGGCCCCCTCGCTCATCATGCGCTGTTCGCGCATTGGCGCATCGGGCGTAAAACGCGGGACGGCCGCAAGGCCCTTCCTTGCGAATGCCGCATAGGCGCCGACCATGTCTTCGAGCGTCGCGCCCGTGCCGCCGAGTATCACACTGAGATTAGGTGTGGCGCCGCGCGGGAATTCGAGCGCCAGTCCGCCGCGCCTGAGCATGGCGACGAAGCGGGTGGGACCAAGTTGTTCAAGCACTTCCACCGCGGGTACATTGAGCGATTTGACCAGCGCCTCGGAGACACTGGCCGGGCCGTGGAAGGATTGCTGGAAATTGCCCGGCTGGTAGCCGGAAAACGATTGCGGCGTGTCGGAGAGCAGCGATTCGGAGTGGATCATGCCTTCGTCGAGCGCGAACGCGTACAGGAAAGGCTTGAGCGTCGATCCAGGCGAACGCGCCGCACGCACCATGTCGACATGGCTGAAACGATCGCTGTCGGTGAAATCCGCCGAGCCGGCATAGGCCAGCACTTCCATGCTGGCGTTGTCGAGCACCATTGCCGCCAGCGAGACGCGTGGAGGCAGGTTTCGCGCGCGGTCCCCAAGCAGCGCTTCGACCGTCGCCTGTGCGCCTGCATCGATCGTGGTGTCAATTTTCGTCCTGCCTGCTGCGCCGCGTTTGAGTCGTTCCGCCAGCAGCGGCGCAAGCAGCGGCTCCCGGATGGTTTGCGCAATCACCGGTTCGGTCAGTGCATCGGCGATGGCGGCATCGGACCACCGTCCGCTCATGCGGCGCAATACCTTGTCGCGCGCGGACTGCGCCCGCTGCGGATAGCGGTCCGGCCGCAGAAGCGACGGCATCTGCGGGAGCACGGTGAGCAATGCCGCTTCCGCGTGGGTCAATCGCACCGACGGCTTGCCGAGATAGGCGCGGCTGGCAGCTTCCACGCCCTCCAGCACGCCTCCCATCGGCGCGTAGTTGAGATAGAGGGTAAGGATCTCCTCTTTCGAGTAATGGCATTCGATCTGGAGTGCCCGCATGATCTGTCGCAGCTTGCCGGCCATCGTACGCGGAACAGGCTCGATCAGGCGCGCCACCTGCATGGTGACGGTGGATCCGCCGGATACGATCTTGCCGTTCATTACCCATTGCCATCCCGCGCGCAGCAGCGCAAGCGGATTGACGCCCGGGTGCCACCAGAATGTGCGGTCCTCATAGGAGACCAGGGCTTCCAGATAGAGCGGCGATACCTGCTGTAACGTGACCGCATGCCGCCACACATGCTGGTTGTCGGGAAACGCGCGCAGTGGTGTGCCGTCGCGCGCCAGGACCACCAGCGCATACGGCGAGTCGCGTCCCGGCGCAGGCAGAGGGAAAAGCCGGTCCAGCACAAGCAGCGTCAGAAACAATGTCGATGCGGCCGCAAGCCAGCGCCATCGCTTGAGAAGATCGGTGGCAAAGAACTGCCGCCATACCGGCGATACCGTCATTGCGCTTTCATTTTGTCCGTGACCGGCCTCTGCGCCGGCGCATCGGCATTGACGATCGTCAGCGTGTCCGCACCGCCATTGAGACCGTAAATATCAGGCCGGTACATGTCTTCCGCATACAGCGGCGGCACGATGAATCTCCCTGGCGTGACCACACGGGCTCGATAGAACAGCGTCAACGGCTGATTGTCGAGCCGGGCCGCCGCAACGAAGCGGTCATCGCGGAACTCCACATGCTTGATGCGCGGATCGCTCATCGCCTGCGCCGGATTGACTCCGGCAATATCGACCGATGCCATCTGCTCACCCTGCACGATGTTAGTGTTTTCGATTTCCAGTCCGGCCGGTATGCGGTCGACCACCAGGCCGGTGCCGATGGGCGTCTTCGAGCGGGCCGTGATGCGCATGAGCACCGTCTCGCCGACCTTCAGTGCCCTGTTGCCGATCGGACTTCCATCGGGTGCGTGCATGGTCCTGGTCAGATCGATGGGGTCGTTCTTCGCCGCCGGCAGCTTGATTGGATTGCCGGACAGCGACAGCTCCGCATACAAGGTTGTCTTGTGCGTGTTGACAACTTTCATGCCGTTGGCGAGATCGCCCGTGAACACTTCACGGAAATGCATTGCCTTGCTTGCCAGTTCATCTTGCCGCCCGCCGGATTCAACACTGGCCGTCCACTGGCTGCCGCTGTCGTTGGCATAAGACCGGCCGACGAGAAACAGTGCCAGTTTTTCCTGTGTACTGAAATAGTGATACGGGGACTTTTCCATTTCGGCGGCGATGACCGCCACCAGGTTGTCGCGGCCCTCCGCCTTGATCTGGTGCCGCTCCAGCAATGCTGAAGACATCGCCGCATCGCGGAGCGGACTGCCGTAGTCGGCCCACCATCCGGCATGTCGGCCCTTGCGCAATCCTTCGGCAATCGCAGTGTCGCTCCTGGCCTGATCGCCCATCAGCTTGAGCGCGATGCCCAACTGGATCAGCGGCAGGCCGGAATGTGCGCGGGAACGGGATTCATGCAACTGGCGCAACGTGGCCAGCGGCGCGCGGTTCTCGCGGGCGAGCACGTAGGCGCCGTAGGCCAGCACATTGAAGCGGCCGTTGTCGGCAGCACGGTTATCAGTCCACACACCGTTGTCGGTATTTTCGGCTGCACTGGGCGTGACGGCCTGGGCGGCGGTCGTTGCGGGCATGCGCGACACGCCGTCCTGCAGGCCGCGCAGCAGGAAATCGGTCGCCTTGCGGTACATCGCGTCCGGCACACCGAATCCCTGTTCACGCGCATCCTGCAGGAAACTGGTGACATAGGCGGATAACCAATACTCATACTCGCTGACATTACCCCACAGGCTGAAGCCGCCGTTCGGCGCCTGCATTGCGGAGAGGCGGGCGATGGCCTTGTCGAGCATTTCAATGCGCTGCTGGCGGGTGTACGGTTTCAAGCCGAAACGCCGTGCCGCTTCCTCATCGACGAATACATGCGGATAAGCGGTGCTAGTGGTCTGCTCGGTGCAGCCGTACGGATACGTCAGCAAGCCCTGTATCGCCGAACGCACATCGATCGGTGCCTTGTCCGACAACACCATGTGAGCAAGGGCGGAGCCGCGATGCAAGCCGGAAAGTTCGGCATCCCTGATATCCAGGGTTTCGCCGGGCTTGATGCTGTAGCGGCGGGTGAACTGCTGCTGTGGCGTCGGTGCCTGCACCATCAGCGGGAACTGGCGTTCCAGCTTGATCTGCTGGCCGTTGACCTTCACCGAAATGGTATGCAGCCCCGGTATCGCGCGCGCCTCGACCGGGAAACGCAAGGTACGCTTTTCCTGGTCCTTGAGAGATACCGACTGGTCGCCCTGCTTCATTTGCAAGCCATCGCCGCCGCTTACCTCAACCTTGAGCTGCTGGCTCGCACCGGAAAGATTATGCAGGTCGAGCGCAACCATCGCGTTGTCGCCAAAAGAAAGGAAACGCGACGCGGCAAGTTCCGCCACCAGCGGCGCAGCCACCGTCATGTCCGCGTCCTTGAAGCCGTAGCGTTCGCCACCTGCCACCACCGCCATCAACCGGAGGGCGCCGTTGAAATCGGGCAGCGCCAGTGGTATTTCCGCTTCGCCCTGCTCGTTCAATGCCACCGGTCCGCTGAACAGGTCGACCAGCTTGACCTTCTTCGGCAGGCTGCGCGTCGGCTTCGGCGTGTTGTCGCCGCCGAATTTCAGCTTGCCTTTCTGACCCTGCATTTTCTCGATCAGCCGGCCATAGATGTCGTGCTGGTCTGCGCCATAGCGCAGCTTGCCGAAGAAATAACCATGTGGGTCGGGCGAAGCGAAACGGGTGATATTAAGGATGCCGGTATCCACCGCCGACAATGTGACAAATGCCTTCTGGCCTTTCGCTTCCGGCACCTTGACCTTCACCTTGACGGTTGTCTCGGGCAATACCTTGGCCGGCGCTTCCAGAGTCACATTGAGCTTGCGCTCCGCGCGGTCCAGTGGGAGGTGAACGATGCCGAGCGCCCGCGCCGGCGTGACGCGGTCGCCTTCGTTGCCCGGACGCAGGACGATCACCGAGACATACAGGTCATGCCGTTTCCAGTCACGATGCAGCGGGATGTCGATGGTGGCCGTATCGCCGGATACCGGCAGCCGCTTCACCCACAGGGTGCGATCGCCTTCCACCGTCACCAGCGCCTCGCCCTGGTGTGGCGGCGTGATCGTCAGGCGGACGGTTTCGCCGTCGCGGTAAGCAGGCTTGTCGAGCTTGAGCGCCACGCGGTCGGGCCGAACGCCCTGGGTCTCGTCCGAGCGGGCGCTCCAGCCGGCATAGAAACGGTAAGCAGTCTGCTGCCCCGTTTCCGGATCGAGGATTTCCAGCCGGTAGCGGCCATAGCGCACCGGCAGGCGCAACTTGGCACGCGCACCGGCAGGCACTGTCACGGTCGAGGTCTCGACCAGTTCATCGCTTTCGGTAAAACCGGAATGCCAGCCGCGCTGGTCCTCGAAGCGCCAGTAATAGTTGCGGTCTTCTCGGAACAGCCGCACCGGCATCGCGGCGGCAGGTTTGATCGCGCCATCCTGCCCGACGCGCACCACCTCGAAGTCAACCGGACTGTTTTCCCTCGCATACTCACCCGTGAACAAGGGCCGCACGCCGACCAGCACGGGCGTAGGCCACAACACACGTTCGATGCTGCGTACCACCGGGCGGCCGCCGGATTCCAGCAGGCTGACCGTGGCGCGCACGGTGAATGGCGAACGGCGCTTGGCGGCTGGCGACAGGTCGATCTCCAGCTGCCCCGTGCCGTCCGCGTCCAGCGCCTGCTCGTCAAGTTCCTTGCGGGTTTTCGCTTCCTCTTCGGTCACATCACCGAATTCAAAACCCGGGTATTGCTTGGCGAGGGGATTCTTGTTGCGCTCGAAGTGCGCGACGCCGAGCAGGCGGTTGCCGGCAGCCGGTGCACCGTACAAATAGGTGCCGCGCAAATCGATGGTGAACGGCTGCTCCGGCTTGAGCGCCGCCTGTTGCGCGGACAAATCGAGTTTCATGCGCTCCGGCAGAAATTCCTCGACGCCGAAGCGATACACCGTACCGGGAACCTTGTCGGCAGGATCGCTGCGCAGCTCCAGCGTCCAGAAACCGGTCGGCGCGTCAGCAGGCAATTCCAGTCTCCTGACGAAATAGCCGGCATAGCGCTCATCCGGGCGCCAGGTGGCTGTGAACTGGCTCTTGCCGTCGGGCCGTTTCAGCACGGCCTGGATCGGCTGTGCCGGCACCGGCCGGCCATCGGCATCGCGCGCCAGCACCGACATGTCGAAACTCTCGCCCGGGCGATACAGGTTACGTCCGGAATAGGCAAAAAGCCGCACTGGTTTATAGGGTGCCCCGACGACATCGTACTCGGACAGGTCGAGCGCGGGTTCCTTCAGCGCGATCATCGACACCTGCTTGTCCTTGCGCGCAAGCACGACCTTCGCGTCCCTGGGCTTGTCGGCAAACAGCGCATGGCCGTCTCCGTCAGTCTCGGCGCGCGCCAGGACCTTGCCCTGATTGTCTATCCACGACAGTTCGACGCCCTTCACCGCCTTGCCGTCGACCAGCGAACTGACGAAGGCATCCGCGCTCCTGTCGAAGAGGCGCACATGCAGGCCGAGGTCGCTGACGTAAAAATACGTCGTCTGGAACTCGTACCGGAAGCGGCCCGGCTGGCTCATCACCGCAACATAGATGCCGGGCTCCTTGAGTTCGGCGATGCCCTCCACAGGAATATAGGTAACGCCGCGCCGGTTCTGCCGCTGCTCGGTGAGGAAGCGTCCGGCGAATACGCTGTCGGTCAACTTGCGCAGATCGTCCAGCTGATCGACATAGACGGCACCGCGCAATGAACTGCGTCGCCAGTCGTAGTCACCGTCGCCCTCGCCTTCCACGGCTTCATTCGCTTCGTTGGCAGCGTTGGCCTGCTGGTGGGTCTTGGCGTGGTTGATCACGCGGTCGAGAAAGCGCGGCAGCTGGTCGTTTTTGACACGCAGGAACTGAATGTCGACTTCCGGCACATTGACCGTCACCACCGGCAGGCCGCCGTTCTGCTTGGCAGGGAGGACCATGCCGTTGCTGGCGAAGTAGTAAGCGGGTGACACCGGCGCGGACAACACCGAATAGCGCGCTTCCGCCGCCAGCTTGCTGCCGCCTTTGGCCGAAAGGCCTGGCTGGACATGCACCACATAGCGTGTCTGCGGCTTGATATGCGGGAAAAACAGCAGGCGTGGATTTTCGCCTACGACCCATGCGCCGGATACCGGCTTGCCGCCCTTGGTTTCGGTGTCCTCCGGCTTGGTGCTGACCTTGTAGGCCGCACCCTTGACGGCGGGGAGATAGGGATCCTCCTCCCGTTCCTCCTGATCGGGTTGTGCCGCATCGATCGGCGTCGGCATCTCGAAGACTTGAATGTATTTGTCGTATCCCTTGCCGGCATCCAGCGGCAAGCTGAAAGTGAGGGCCAGTGCAGGCACACCGTCGAGGCTGCGGTCGGCGGCATCAACCAGCTGGAACGCGCCTGCTGCCGCAGCGTTTTCCGCATTGCCGGCCCCTCGGTGAGTGACGAACCAGTATCCCGCTGCAAGCAAGGCGATCGCGGCCATGGCAAGGCCGATGAGTTTTGTGCGCATGGCGCTCCCCGAAATGAAAGCTGGTTTTTATTGTGGTGGCGGAGGAATTTTCCGCAAAACATTATGTCACAGCGGACACTGTTTTATTGTCGCATATGCAATGAATGTCGCTTGCCGGCATCGCGCCGTGAAAAACGGCAGATAGACATCGCACCACCATGACCGTCGCGAAAATGCGCGTGCATGCCACGCGACGCCGAGTACAACATCAGGAACAATAGCCGTGTGCTGATGAGCAAACTGGTCTAGACAATGGGTTTGAGGAGAGTGGAAAGAATGCCGGCTGAGTCGTGCGCCGCGCGGCGCAGGCGATCGTTGATCCCCTGCCATTCTGCATCCCGGGGCGGCGCTTCGACGATGATGATATCCGCGTCCGCAAGATCCATTGCCCGCAACGCCGCATACAGGTCATGCGCATAGCCATGTGGCGTCATGGGCAACGCAAGCTGCGCTGTGACATCGGATGAGTGCGGCAGCATGCGTCGCATCAGCGCCACCTTGCGTCCGGCGGCATTGAGTTGCTGCAAGATGGCGGGCAGCCGGTCGGGCGCGGCCAGGATAACCGGCGTACGTGGCGCATAGTGTGCATCGAGGGTGCCGGATGCGCGCGGCGCAGCTGCGTCGGGTGAAGCGGGAAGCCGGCCGATGACGCGCGCGAAATCTTCGGGGCTGACATGCCCGGGCCGAAGCAGGACAGGGCCGAGCGAATCCATGCGTGAGAGGTCAAGTATCGTGGACTCGATTCCGACCTCACTCTGTCCGCCGTCAAGGATGCAACGTACGGCGCTGTCCGAGCCGTCACCGAATTCATCACGCACATGACGGGCGGTGGTCGGGCTGACGTGGCCGAACTTGTTTGCGGAAGGTGCTGCGATACCGCCCTTTCCGGCCTTGAATGCCCGCAATAGCGACTGTGCCACCGGATGCGACGGACAGCGCAAACCGATCGTATCCTGCCCACCGGATACTGCCGACGGAATGGCGGATGCGCGCTTCATGATCAGGGTCAGCGGCCCGGGCCAGAACGCATCGATCAATGCGCCTGCCTCGTGCGGAATAGACATTGCCCAGCGGCCGATATCCGCACCGGGCGCCAGATGCACGATAACGGGATGGTTGGAGGGCCTCCCCTTTGCGGCATAGATTTTCGCCACAGCCGCCGGATTTTCCGCGTCGGCGCCGAGACCATAGACGGTTTCAGTGGGAAAGGCGACCAGCTCGCCGCTTTCCAGCAGGCGCGCGGCCGCATCGATGTCGGGCTGTCCTGCCACGGTTTCAGGCGGCAATGCCGAGAATGCCGCAGGCGGCACGCAGGCTTTCTTGCGCCTGCGCCAGGGTCGGCGCGACAAAGGTCACATGCCCCATCTTCCTGCCGCGCCTCGGGTCATCCTTGCCGTACAGGTGGAGATTGGCGCCGGGCAGCGCCAGCACCTCGTCCCACGCCGGCTCGCGGATCTGGTCCGACGATCCGTCGAACCAGACGTCGCCGAGGATATTCAGCATGACCGCCGGCGAATGCTGGCGCACATCGCCCAACGGCAGACGAGCCATCGCCCTCACCTGTTGCGCGAACTGGCTGGTGACGCAGGCATCGATCGTATAGTGGCCACTGTTATGCGGACGTGGCGCCATTTCATTCACTACCAGCGAGCCGTCCTGCAACACGAAAAACTCGATGCACAGCACGCCGACATAGCCGAGGCGACTGATGATTTCCAACGCAGCCGCCTGCGCGCGCTGGGCGCAATCCTGTTCCACATTCGGCCCCGGCACGGTAGTAGTGAAGAGGATGCCGTCACGATGCACGTTCTCCGCGATCGGGTACACCACCGACTGGCCGTCGGCACCGCGCGCGGCGAGCACCGAAATTTCGTACGCCAGCGGCAGCATTTTTTCGAGCACGCACGCCACACCCTTCATGCCGGTGAATGCCGCACGCGCTTCATCCCTGCTGCGTACCCGCACCTGGCCTTTGCCGTCATACCCCATGCGCACGGTTTTCAGGATGCCGGGCAGCAGTTCATCAGGAATATCGTCGAGGTCCGACTCTGCTTGAATCACTTTGTACGGCGCAGGCAGCACACCCGAACGTTCCGCGCATTCGGTGAAAAAGCGCTTCTCCTCGATGCGATCCTGGGCAATCGATACGCAGGCTGCGGAGGGCGCAACGAATACCCGCTCCGCCAGCGTCGCGAGGCTTTGCGCCGGCACATTTTCGAATTCGGTGGTAACGGCGACGCACCGGTCCGCCAGCGCGCTCAGTGCCGCGGCATCGGTATAACCGGCGCTCAATAAATGATCCGACGCATGCCCGGCGGGACAATCGGCGGCCGGTTCCAGCACCGCCACCTTGAAGCCCATCTTTTGCGCGGCATGCACGAACATCCGTCCAAGCTGGCCGCCGCCCATCATGCCGAGCCAGGTCGCGGGCGTTGCGGAAGGGAGAAAGGGTTGCTGCGATTCGTTCATACCGGAAGTGTCATTGCTTGCGCGGCCTGAGTTTGCTTGCTGCGGAATTCCAGCAGGCGGGCGGCCAGCTTGTCGTCGGTTGCCGCCAGCATGGCGATCGCCGTCAACGCCGCATTGGCAGCGCCGGCTTCGCCGATGGCGAAGGTGGAGACCGGAATGCCTTTCGGCATCTGGACGATGGACAGCAGCGAATCTTCGCCGCGCAGATATTTGGAGGGCACCGGCACGCCGAGTACCGGCACGATGGTTTTCGCCGCCAGCATGCCCGGCAGATGCGCCGCGCCGCCGGCGCCGGCGATGATTGCCCGCAGTCCGCGTTCACGCGCCGATTCCGCATAGGCAAACATCTGGTCGGGCATGCGGTGCGCGGAGACGACCTGCGCTTCGTGCGGAATGCCGAATTCCTTCAGCATTGCTACCGCGTGCTGCATCACGTCCCAATCGGAGGAGGACCCCATCACCACGCCGACCAGCGGCGTGCCCGTAGGCGTGCTTGTGAGCGCGTCTGCCATATCAGTCCTTCAACGTTGCGCCGGTCAGCCGCATCAAGGCTTCGCGATATTTGGCGCCCGTCTTCTCGATGACGTCGGCGGGCAAGGCCGGCGCGGGCGCGGTCTTGTTCCAGTCGCTGAGAGTCTCGAGGTAATCGCGCACGAACTGCTTGTCGAAGGATGGCGGCGACATGCCGGGCGCATAGGAATCGGCAGGCCAGAAACGCGACGAGTCCGCTGTCAGCACTTCGTCCATCAGGTGCAGCACGCCGCTGTCGTCGAGGCCGAATTCGAACTTGGTATCGGCAATGATGATGCCGCGTGTGGCGGCGTAATCAGCGGCGGTCTGGTACAGCGTGATGCTGATGTCGCGGATCTTCGTGGCCAGTTCCTTGCCGATGCGGTTTTCCATCTCGGAGAAGCTGATGTTTTCGTCGTGCTCGCCGATGTCCGCCTTCGCCGCCGGGGTGAAGATCGGTGTGGCGAGCTTGTCCGCCTGGCGCAGGCCGCCCGGCAGCGCGATGCCGCAGATGGCGCCGGTCGCCTGGTAGTCCTTCCAGCCGGAGCCGATGATGTAGCCACGCACCACCGCTTCCACCATGATCGGCTTCAGGCGCTTTGCAACGACCGCACGGCCGCGCACCTGGTCCGCCTCGTCATTCGCCACGACGCTTTCCGGCGCGATGCCGGTCAGGTGATTCGGAACGATGCCGCCCAGTTTCTCGAACCAGAAGTCGGTCATCTGGTTCAGCACCATGCCCTTGCCGGGAATGGGTTCGTTCATCACCACGTCGAAGGCCGACAGGCGGTCCGTAGTGACAATCAGGAGCTTGTCGTCGCCGACAGCATAATTGTCGCGCACCTTGCCGCGGCCGAGCAGCGGAAGGGATTTGATGCTGGATTGATACAGGCTGTTCATGAGAATCTTCGGTTCCATAAAGCTAAACCGGCGGGTGCATTAACACGCCGCCGGTCGGTTGTGCCGCAAGGTCGAGATTTTACTGCACGATCTGTGACAATTCGCCTTTTTTGTACTTTTCAGCCATTTTTTCCAGCGGGATAGGCGTGATCTTGCCGGCCTGTCCTTCGCAGCCGAAAGCGAGGAAACGGGACTTCACGACTTTCTTCGCGGCTTCGCGCGCTGGCTTCAGGTATTCGCGGGGGTCGAACTTGGACGGATTTTCGACGAAGAAGCGGCGGATCGCGCCGGTCATCGCGAGGCGGATGTCGGTGTCGATGTTGATCTTGCGCACGCCGTGCTTGATGCCTTCCTGGATTTCCTCGACCGGCACGCCGTAGGTTTCCTTCATGTCGCCACCGAATTCGCGGATCTCGGCCAGCAGTTCCTGCGGCACCGACGACGAGCCGTGCATCACCAGGTGGGTGTTCGGGATGCGCTGGTGGATTTCCTTGATGCGCTCGATGGCGAGAATATCGCCGGTCGGCTTGCGGGAGAACTTATAGGCGCCGTGCGAGGTGCCGATCGCGATCGCCAGCGCATCGCACTGGGTCAGCTTGACGAAGTCGGCCGCCTGGTTCACGTCGGTCAGCAATTGTTCGCGGGTCATGGTGCCTTCGGCGCCGTGGCCGTCTTCCTTGTCGCCCTTCATGGTTTCCAGGGAACCGAGCACGCCGAGTTCCGCTTCGACGGTAACGCCGATCGAGTGCGAGAACTCGACCACCTTGCGCGACACTTCGACGTTGTATTCATAGCTGGCGACCGACTTGCCGTCCTCGTTCAGCGAACCGTCCATCATCACCGAAGTGAAGCCGGACTTGATCGCGGCCATGCAGACCGCCGGCGACTGGCCGTGGTCCTGGTGCATGACGACGGGAATATGCGGATACGCTTCCACTGCCGCCTCGATCAGGTGGCGCAGGAACGCTTCGCCGGCATACTTGCGGGCGCCTGCGGAGGCTTGCATGATGACCGGCGCGCCGATCTCATTGGCAGCTTCCATGATCGCCGTGACTTGCTCGAGGTTATTGACGTTGAATGCGGGCAGACCGTAGCCGTTTTCAGCGGCATGGTCCAACAGTTGACGCATGGATACGAGTGCCATGGTAGTTCTCCAAAAAAAGAAATCTTTGCGGGACGGCGTCGGGTGTGGCGCGGTCCGAAATTACCTTTAGAGGTAAAAGTTCAGTTGCCGGTCCCCTCTCCCTTCCAGGGGGAAGGAGCCTTTTCTCTACTAGATCAGGCTTGTCAATTCACTTCAATATTCACCAATCTTCATGATCTTCAGCGCATTCGTGCCGCCGGTCTGCCCCATCGGCTCGCCCCAGGTCAACACTATCATGTCACCTTTTTGCACGACGCCTTTAGCCAAAAGCAAATCCTGCGCACCCTTCAGGACCGCTTCGCGGTCGGTGGAATGCGCCAGCTCAAAAGTACGCACGTTGCGAAACAAGGCGGCCTTGCGCTGGGTGGCGAGCATGGGTGTGATCGCATAGATCGGTATGTCGATGTTGTGCCGGCTCATCCACAGCGCGGTGGAGCCCGACTCGGTCAGCGCGGCAATCGCCTTCACCCGCAGGTGATAGGCGGTGAACAGTGCGCCGTAGGCGATCGTCTGGTCGATGCGGGCAAAGGTTGCATGCAGAAAGTCCGCGTCCAGCTTCACCACATCGGATTTTTCCGCTTCGAGGCAGATGGCCGACATCGCCTCGACCGTCTCGATCGGGTATTTGCCGGACGCGGTTTCTGCCGAAGTCATCACGGCATCGGTGCCGTCCAGGACCGCATTGGCCACATCCGATACTTCGGCCCGGGTCGGAACGGCGTTGAAGATCATCGATTCCATCATCTGGGTCGCGGTGATCGCCAGCTTGTTCGACGCCCGCGCCATCTTGATCATGCGCTTCTGCAATGCCGGCACCGCCGCGTTGCCGACCTCCACCGCCAGGTCCCCGCGCGCGACCATGATGCCGTCGGAAGCGTCGAGGATTTCCTGCAGCACCGGAATCGCTTCCGCCCGCTCGATCTTCGCGATCATCTGCGGCTTGTGGTTGTACTGTTCTCCGGCGATATTGGCGAGTTGCCGCGCCATGATCATGTCGGTAGGGCTCTTCGGAAACGACACCGCGATATAGTCCGCCTGGAAGCTCATCGCAGTCCGGATGTCTTCCATATCCTTGGCGGTGAGCGCCGGTGCGGACAAGCCGCCGCCAAGCCGGTTGATCCCCTTGTTGTTCGATAACTCGCCGCCGATGCGCACCGTCGTATGGATGGCGGTGCCGACCACCTTGTCGACCACCAGCACGATCAGGCCGTCGTTGAGCAGCAGCACGTCTGCCGGTCTGAGGTCGCGCGGCAACTCCTTGTAATCGAGACCGACCTGGGCGTTATTTCCCAGCTCGCAATTCGCATCGAGGATAAATTTGCTGCCGTTTTCGAGATTGATCTTGCCGTTTTCAAATTTGCCGACACGGATCTTCGGACCTTGCAGGTCGGCGATGATGGCGACTTCCTTGTTGCACTTGGCGGCAATCTGGCGCACCAGGTTGGCGCGATCGATATGGTCCTGCGCCTTGCCATGGGAAAAATTGAGCCGTACCACATCCACACCGGCTTCAATCATCCGGGTGAGGATCTCGGGCTCGCTCGATGCGGGACCGATGGTGGAAACGATCTTGGTTGCTCTTTGCCTCATGAAATTCCTTTATCGACGGGACCGCAAGCGCTGCGGTCACCGATGGATTACTTCGCGCGTTGCAGCAGGATGTCGACCGCCGGCAGAGTTTTCCCTTCAAGGAATTCCAGGAAGGCGCCGCCGCCGGTGGAGATGTAACCGATGCGATCGGCAATGTTGTATTTCGCGATGGCCGCGAGCGTGTCGCCGCCGCCGGCGATGGAAAAGCCCTTGGAGTCGGCGATGGCCATTGCAAGGGTTTTGGTGCCTTCGGCGAACTGATCGAATTCAAACACGCCGACCGGGCCGTTCCATACGATCGTGCCGGCCTGGCCGATCTGCTGCGCCAGTTGTGCAGCGGTTTTCGGACCGATGTCGAGAATCATGTCGTCGTCCGTCACGTCGGCCACGTCCTTGACGGTGGCAGCCGCGGTTGCGGAAAACTCCTTGGCGCAGACGACATCCACCGGGATCGGCACCGAGGCGCCGCGCCTGGTCATCATGTCGAGAATCGACTTGGCTTCGTTGACGAGATCGGCTTCCACCAGGGACTTGCCGATCTTGAGGCCGGCGGCCAGCATGAAAGTATTCGCGATGCCGCCGCCGACGATCAGGTTGTCCACCTTTTCGGCCAGCGTCTTCAGGATGGTGAGTTTGGTCGATACCTTCGAGCCGGCGACGATGGCCACCAGCGGGCGGGCCGGCTGGCCAAGCGCCTTGCCGAGCGCATCGAGTTCGGCTGCCAGCAAAGGGCCGGCGCAGGCAACCGGCGCGAACTTCGCGATGCCGTGCGTGGTGGCTTCGGCGCGGTGGGCGGTGCCGAATGCGTCGTTGACATACACATCACAGAGCTTCGCCATCTTCTGCGCGAGCTCGTCGCTGTTCTTCTTCTCACCCTTGTTGACGCGGCAATTTTCCAGCAGCACCACCTGTCCCGGCGCGACATCGACGCCGTCGACCCAGTTCTGCTTCAACTCGACCGGCTGGCCCAGCAACTCCGACAGGCGCGCCGCGATCGGTGCCAGCGAATCCTCCGGCTTGAATTCACCTTCGGTCGGACGACCGAGGTGGGACGTCACCATGACGGCGGCGCCGGCCTTGAGCGCCTGCTGGATCGCCGGAACGGATGCGCGGATGCGGGTGTCTTCGGTGATATTGCCGTTGTCGTCCTGGGGGACATTCAGGTCGGCTCGGATGAA